>CAZHJO010000471.1:0-2837 GCA_964532755.1 uncultured Maribacter sp.
GGAGCATCTTTGTATCTCATGGTTGGAATTATAACAGATCCGTTTTGTTTCATTTAATGTCTATTTTATTTCTTTGTTGGCTTACACACAACGGTTAGGCTATGGTTTCGTTGTGGAATTGTTTGTTAGGACCATTCCGCGAGAACCAAGCAATGATTGAAAGATAGGAAATTTCGATGGAAAATTCCGCCGCAATGGACTATACACGTTGTTAGTACTAGTTTTATTTCTTTTTTATGAATTTAATTCCGAGTATTATTAAGATTATTAATAGGGCAATAAAAAATATACTGGTTGAAGTGCTTTTTATAACTGAAAATGTATTGGTTGTATTAACTGTAGTCTCTGTCAAGTCCGGATAACTGTTCAACATTGTGATAATCCCGATATTTTCAAGATAATCGGCGATTCCAGCAATTATTGGCAACAAAGAAAGATAGGTAAAAGGAGATTTGAGTTTATTTAATTTTTTTAAAAAATATGCCAAAAGCAGAGAATAGGTCAGTCCAAAAAGTAGCGGATAAATCATATCCACAGGGATTTGGTTAGTTAAATAAATTTCACGACCATTTTCACCAAGCGTCCTAAATAATTTATTTACATAGTCCTGATTATATCCTGTTGGCAGCATATCCAACAATTTCATTCCGTTTGAGAATCCCATTGTTTTTGGAATGGTTACCAAAATCATAAATAGGTACACAACATTGGTCAGTATAAAAAGGCCCAATACTTTTTTCCCGGAAATGTATTTCTCTAGGATTTTAACGAATAGATTCATTGATTTTCAAATTAGTGCTAAAAATTGGATATAGTTATGAATTTTTTCTCACCGATGGCCATTACTTTTTTCATTCTTGATCAACTTAAAAATTGAAATATTCTTTTGCGTTGTAATAACAGATATCCTTAATAATCTTACCTATCCAATCCATATCATTGGGCAACCCGCCTTTTTGAATGTCATTTCCGAAGAGGTTACAGAGCACTCGTCTGAAATATTCATGTCGGGGAAAGGACAGGAAACTTCTTGAATCGGTCAGCATACCAACAAAACAGTTCAACACACCTATATTTGATAAGGTTTTTAGCTGTTCTTCGATACCATCTTTCTGATCCAGGAACCACCAAGCTGATCCCCATTGCACCTTTCCCTTGATACTACCATCATTAAAATTACCGATCATCGCGGCAAATACTGCATTGTCATTTGGATTGAGATTATAGAGTATGGTCTTTGCCAATTTATCCTTACGGTCAAGCCTGTCTAAAAATCTGGATAGATTTTGGGCCTGTGGATAATCACCAATAGAATCCCACCCCGTATCAGGTCCTAGACTTTTGAGCATTCTACTGTTGTTATTACGAAGGGCACCAAGGTGAAACTGTTGTACCCAACCATATTCATGGTAGGATTCCGACAAGAAAAGTAATAGGGCACTTTGAAATTTAATTCCTTCCTGTTTTGATAGTTCATTTCCTTCTCTTTTCTTCCTGAATATGCGCTGTACTTCCGATTCAGTGAAGGATTCAAAATAGATATGGTCTAGGCCATGGTCACAAAGCTTACAACCATTTTGATCAAAATATGCGATTCTACGTTTAAGGGCATCACATAGATCATTGTAGGTATTTATTTCTTGATTTGCCGACTTCCCTAGGGCATCGACATAATCATTATATCCCTCATTGAAAATAAGAATGGCCTTATCTGGTCTAAAAGCAGTACTAACTTTGATATTAAAGTCACTTTTAGCCAATATTTTATGATATTCCAAACTATCCAATGGATCTTCTGTGGTACAAACAACTTCTGCATTAACCATTCGAAGTAAATTTTGACAACTATATTCTGGTGAACCTAGTTTTTCTGATGTTTCCAAATAGATCTTTTCAGCCGATTCTTTATTCAATAAGTCATAAATATCAAAATACCGTGCTAATTCTAAATGTGTCCAATGGTACAAAGGGTTACGCATGGTATAGGGTACTGTTTGGGCCCAGTGTAGAAATTTTTCCTTATCGGAACCTTTTCCGGTCACAAAAGTTTCATTTACACCCAAGGTTCGCATGGCCCGCCATTTGTAATGATCCCCATTGATCCAAACCTTGGTTAGATTATTAAAAATCACATCTTCTGAAATCTCATTAGGTGGTAAATGATTGTGGTAATCGATTATCGGAAGATTTTTCGCATAGTTATGATATAGTTCCTGTGCATATTTGTTTTCCAATAAGAAATCGTCATGAATGAATGTATTATTTTTCCTCATTTTCTGCGCTTTGTTATAGCTAACTCATTGACTTGATAATTCCCAATTCCAAACCTCTTAACTCGGCTAAACCTCGTAAGCGGCCTATACCTGAATAGCCAGGATTGGTTTTTTTGTGTAAGTCATCGAGCATTTGATGTCCGTGATCCGGGCGCATTGGAATTCTATGGTCATCCCTTCCTTCTTTATGTCTTCTAGCTTGTTCAACGAGGATTTCCTTTACAATGGCATACATATCTACATCACCCTCCAAATGGTTGGCTTCATGAAAATTGCCTTCAGCATCACGCTGTGTACTGCGCAAATGGAGAAAGTGTACCCGGTTTGCGAATCTTTTTAACATTTGCACCAGATTATTTTCCGGAATCACGCCCAATGATCCTGTACAAAAGGTAATGCCATTCGATAGACTAGACACCTGCTCAAACAAGTACGCATAGTCTTCTTCTGTACTCACCACGCGGGGCAAACCTAGAATTTGATAGGGAGGGTCATCAGGATGAATACACATGAGTACCTTATTTTTTTCTGCAACCGGAATGATTTCCCTAAGAAAATAAACCA
>CAZHJO010000472.1:0-2831 GCA_964532755.1 uncultured Maribacter sp.
CTTTTTTGGCCTTATCAATAACGGCATTGATTACAGGTTCGTAGGCATGACCCAAAATCAACGGCCCCCAAGAAGAGATATAATCTATTAGCTTGTTTCCGTCTTCATCATACAAATAAGCCCCTTTGGCACTTTTCACGAAAATAGGATCGCCTCCAACGGCCTTAAATGCACGAACAGGTGAATTTACCCCTCCAGGAATATACTTTTTGGCCTCAGCAAATAAGGCGCTACTTCGTTGATAAATCATACTTATTTTTTGGATAGTTCAGTCTTTACGGTGACTTCTTGCCCTATGGCCAAATTATTGGAGTTCATGTTGTTTATTCTCTTTATCTCATCCACAGAAATAAAATATCTTCTTGAAATTGAATACAGTGTATCTCCTTTCTGAACGACATGTACCTTGTTTTCATACTTTTTAGGGTCTACATTGGCTATTGGCTTATTTAACCTTACGCCTTTGTCAAACTTGTTCAAATTATGTTTTTCTATCAGGTAAATCAGTTTCTGGGGATATCTTTTATCTGTGGCATAGCCCGCTTGACGAAGGCCTTTGGCCCATCTTTTATAATCCTTGGCCCCATAATCGAATAAAAAGGCATATCGTGCTCGATTGGACAAAAATTCACTATGATCACGATACGAATACATGGGGTGGTTATATTTTCTAAAACATTCCCCTTTTTCATCATCGTCATGATAATCATAATCGCCTTGCCAACCAGTATGGCATTTTATTCCAAAGTGATTGTTCGTCTTTACGGCCAACTCTCCCTTACCCAAACCACTTTCCAACAATCCTTGGGCCAAGGTAATACTGGCTGGAATTCC
This sequence comes from uncultured Maribacter sp., assembly GCA_964532755.1. Classification (GTDB taxonomy): domain Bacteria; phylum Bacteroidota; class Bacteroidia; order Flavobacteriales; family Flavobacteriaceae; genus Maribacter_A. Next base: position 835 of record CAZHJO010000472.1, read on the forward strand.
GTAGGCCTTCATCTCATATTGGGCAATTTCTGAAAAGGTCTTTATATACTCCTCTACTGAGGAAATTGTAAATCTTTTGAATGTTCCAGTGTCTTCGGGGAGGGGATAAAGTCCTTTGGTTTCGTATCTATTGTTAGTATTGCTTTTTTTGACCCTGGTAGTTTCCTGTTTGTGGTTTTTCGAAATGGCGGCGCCCTTCTTGGCTTTACAGCCCATTAACACGGTACCTATACATATAGCAAACAAAAGTTTTCTCATCATAATTCAATAAGGGGTAGGTTTTTCTTTTTCAAAATGGTGTTCATTCCGGCAATTCCTTGTAAACCTCCAGTGTGAATTGCCAATATTTTGGTCCTAGTTGCAAATTTATCATTTTTAACCATGTCCAAAATTCCAAACATCATTTTACCAGTGTAAATTGGATCCAGGGGAATTTGGGTTTCCTTCTTAAAATCATTTATGAAGTTTATGAGTTCTAGCGTCACTTTGCCATACCCTCCAAAATGATAACCCATTTGTAAATTCCATCGGTCATTGGTCGCAAATTTACAAATATCTTCTTTTAAAAAGTCGCCTTTTAAAGCTGGGAAGCCTATAACCCTTTGTACTTTAGTTAAAGAATTGACTATTCCGGCAATCGTTCCGCCGGTTCCTATACTGCAACAGATAACAGTAAAGTCCTTATCAGCAGCTGTCAAAATCTCCTCACAACCCTTAATGGCCAAATCATTTGTACCACCTTCAGGCAGCATAAAAACATGGCCAAATTCTGATTTTAGTTGTTCTTTAAATTCTAGTGTATGTTTGTTTCTGTATTCCTTTCTTGAAACGAACTTAAGTTGCATTCCTAGCTCGGTCGCCTTCATCAAAGTGGGATTTTCCTTCCATTTAAATGCTAGTTCCTCACCGCGAATGATGCCTACACTCTTTAATCCATTTTCATGGGCCGCACAGGCCGTAGCAACGATATGGTTTGAAAATGCCCCTCCAAAAGTCAATAAGGTATCATATTGGGCAATTTTGGCCTTTTTTATGTTATACTTCAATTTTCGATACTTGTTCCCCGAAATCAATGGGTGTATCCTATCTTCTCTTTTTATCAAGAGCGATACTTTTTTTTCTTCTAGAAGAGGGAGGTTTACTTTTTGATTTTCAGTTTGCACTTTCAGTGGATTCAGTGCTAAAGATATTTAATAAAGCTGAAAGCTGAGCGCTTCCTAATGTAATCCAGGTCTTTTTCATTCAAATAGGCCTCACGCTCAAAACTTAGGTTCTGATAGGCCTTATAAGTATTCAAATAGTACATTGACCTCAAAATCCACTCCGTTAGATAGAAAAAATAGAACAGAATTATCAATAGTTCTTTCTGTTGTGCAAGGTGTATTTTCTCATGGTTTATAAGAATAATATCCTCCTTTAACTCATCATTTTTCAAAAATATGAATGGCCATAGTGAAAGCCCCACATAGTTTTTATAAAAGAAATGTTTAAAGACTAGAATCATAAATCAGCTTTAAAACGTTGGTAACCAAAGATAATTGTAAATATTTAACCTTAAATGGTTAATCGGATTTGTTGCAAACAAAATCGTTTAACGATCGGTTCCGATCAAATACCCATAAATAAAAGGCCATAGACCTATCGCTACTGGGTTTATCAACAGAAAACCATTAATTTTACTATCATTGTCAATTACCATTCCGCAATAAATGAAAAATATAATAGAGCCTGAAGATGGCGATTTCTATCTCTCCAAAGAGGGATTTAGGGTATTTACAGAACAGTATCATCTAAAACGGGGCTATTGTTGTGAAAGTGGATGTCGGCATTGTCCTTACGGATATAATATCAAGACAAATTCCCAGTAAAAATCGAGTCTTTCGGCACGATTTTTGAGAAACAGATAGCATAAGACTAATTGCATTAATTCCAAAAAAATAAGAGTTATGAAAACTATGAAAATTCTGGCACTACCGATTATGGCGCTACTTTTTTTA
>CAZHJO010000473.1:0-2828 GCA_964532755.1 uncultured Maribacter sp.
ACCTTAAGAAGAGGCAGATTACATCTTCTAAAGAGCATTGTCTCGATCCCGATTACTTGCCGGGGAAACGCATGGTATTCAGCAAACAGACAAAAAGCAATAAATTAAAAACAAAGTATACCCTTTTTACCTGCAACCTTGATGGCTCTAATTTAGCTCAGATTACCTATGACCCAAGTACTTACTTCGCATCTACCATATTAAATGATGGTCGTTTGGTCGCCATTGGCAAAGAACTTTTACCAGATGAAAAAGATGCGATGTTAATGATAATGCGTCCTGACGGCACTAAACAAGAACTGTTTTACAAAAGTGAAACTGATTTTAATTTACATAGTAGGGCATGGGAGATGAATAATGGAAATATTGTTTTCATAGAATCCGATTCGGACGAAAACAAAGATATTACTGTCATTAATTATAATCGTCCATTACATTCCAAGGAAAATCTGACTTTAAAAATAAAAGGTGATTTTGGCGCTATTAGCCCTTATCATGAGAACAAGGTCTTAGCTAGTTACCGTCCTAATAAAGAAGATCGCTATGCACTATATGAATTCGACACCCAAAACCATGAATTAGGCGAGCCAATTTATAAGGATGGGGAATATCATGTTTTGGAAGCCATGACGGTGGAAAAAAGGAATCGGCCAAAGAACTTACCTAGCGAAGTAGATCTAACGGTCAAAACGGCCTTACTTGTCTGCCAAGATATAAATTTTCAATATTCCAATCCAAATGATTCCATGCTGACAATGCCCAAGGCAAGTAAGTTGGAAATTTTAGGAATTGATTCAACATTGGCCAGCCTTAAAACCGAGGATGATGGATCATTTTATATTAAAATCCTAGCGGATACACCGTTTAGGATACAGACCATTGACGAGAAGAATAATGTTGTAAAAGGCCCTAGCAGTTGGTTGTATTTACGTCCTAACGAGCGACGTGGTTGCGTGGGATGTCATGAAAACAGGGAATTGGCACCGAAAAACACACAGCCCTATGCTGTTAGAAAAGATCCGGTACCCGTACCCTCAATTGGGAATATGGAATCCCGGATAGAAGATTTAAAAATGTAGGCCATGAAGAACAAAAAACCCATTGTATTTTTTGCGGTGATTTTTGTACTAGCCCTAATAGTTTACTTTCCTGGTCGTAAATGGGCCAGGCAACATGTAAATTATCAGACTGCCGTAACCGATCACCCTCTAAATTGTGCCTCATGTCATGTAAGTACCTCAAAAAACAGTTTCATTTCGAATTTAATTAATGAGGACTATTTTTCCCCCTTTAATATTGCTGTTTCCAATGATGGTAATCGTTTGTTTGTCGTAGCGCAGGACGCTGATGAGCTTCTCGTTGTTGACACTGAAAACAATTCGGTAATCCAAACGATTAAAGTAGGTGTTCATCCCCATAGCGTAATCGTGAACAAGAAAAACACCAGGGCTTATGTAAGTAATCAGTGGTCGGATAACGTATCGGTTATTGATATGTCTTTATTAGAAGTAATAGATACCATTAAAACAGGGAATGGGCCATCTGGCCTAACGCTCAGTGAAGACGGTACCTATTTGCAGGTGGTCAACACTTATGGTTCAGACTTATCTGTCATTGACCTCTCAACCAAAGAGGAAATAAAAAGATTAAGAACGGGAAGTGATCCAACAGGAACCGCATTGTCTCCTGACGGTAATAGGCTATATGTTACAAGTAGGCGCTCAAAAATTGTCCCCTATGGTGAGCCCTTGGTCTCTGATTTAACACAAATTAATGCCAATACTTTGAAGGTTGAAAAACACCTGGACATCGAAGAGGCTTACATGATGGAGAATATCACCTTTGCCCCTTCCGGTGACCTCGCATTGATGACATTGATGAGACCAAAAAACTTAATCCCATCAGTTCAGGTTGAAGGTGGCTGGATGATGACCCACGGCATAGGGATTATTGAACAGGACAAGAATGAAAGAATAGTGCAACTGCTCTTGGATGAACCAAATTCCTATTATTCCGACCCATTCGATATTGTGATTTCACCGGATGGTAAAAAAGCATTTGTGTCAAATGCAGGTGTGGATCGTATTTCTGTTATTTCTGTAGATTCTATTAGAGCCATTTTAAAGGAAACTCCCAAAGAAGAATTTAAGAACATTTCAAATAATTTAGGAATAAGTAGTCGATTTGTAATTAAACGTGTGCGCACGGGGGCCAATCCAAAGGGTCTTGCCCTTTCGGGAGATGGCAAAAAGCTTTATATCGCTGAACAATTAGAGGATAGAATAGGCGTATTAAACACCGAAAATCTAGTAATGGAACGCCCTATCGATCTTGGTGGCCCAAGCAGGATCAGCGTTGCCAGACAAGGTCGTAGGCTCTTCAATAATGCCGGACACACGTTTCAAAACCAGTATGCCTGTTACACTTGTCATCCTGACAACCATGAGGACGGATTGATTTATAATATGGCCGGCAAGGACATGGGTCGAAATGTTACGAATACCCAGTCTCTAAGAGACATAGGCGATACACCACCTTTCAAATGGAATGGGAAAAATCAGACCATTTACAAACAAGATGGTATGCGATTTTCAACGGTTTTAACAAGAACAGAGCAGTTTAGTTATGACGATCTTGATGCTATAACCGCTTATATTAAAAGGGGAATAAAACACCCGCCAAATTTAACTCACAATCCGCATGGTAAGCTTACGGAAGCCCAGCTACGCGGCAAAGATCTATTCAATAGAAGTGTTGATAATTTTGGCAAGGCCATCCCAGAAAATAATAGATGTGTTACCTGTCATCCAGCACCACTATATACCGAC
>CAZHJO010000474.1:0-2827 GCA_964532755.1 uncultured Maribacter sp.
CTTTTGATTGCAGACAAATTAAGAGAACATATTGGTCACTTTGAAATTGTAGATCATCTTGTAGAGGCTCCGGATGTCTCCGTAGATAATTATAAAAACTATCTCCAGGCTCGGTTTCTTATTTTAAAGATGTCGAAGTCAGAAATAGAAAAGGGCATGTCCATTTTAAAAGACATCATTGAAGTACATCCTAATTTCGCTTTGTCTTATTTGGGTGTTCATCTTGGATACACTTTGTTAGGAAACATGGGTTACATGCCTACCAACGAAGCTTTTGTAAAAGGGAGAGTTTATTTAGACAAAGCCATTGCCTTGGATGAAAAGCTTCCTGAGTGTCAGTTGCATCTTTCTTACGATTCTTTTATTCCCAATTGGGATTTGAAAGGAGCCTATGAACATTTGCAAAAATCATTTGAAATTCGGCCGACAGTAGAGTATTATCAATCCATGGCCTCTTTTTTAGTTGCTGAGCGAAAATTTGAAGCAGCACAGAATTACATTGAAACGGCACTTCAAATTGACCCTTTTCATTTCATCAATTACCATTTAAAAGGCTACATATATTATTGTAAAGAAGAGCTTGAAACTGCTATTTCGTTTTTCGATAAGGCGTTGGAAATTAATCCTGCTTTTGTTCCATCCATTTTATACAAAGGGCAAGCCTTGGTTTTAGCCAATCTACCTCAAAAAGCATTAGACCATTTCAACAACTATCCAACAGATGGTGACAAAGATTTATTAATATTGGGCGGCACGACACTTGTATATGCTGCCCTGAATGATACTCAAAAAACAGAAGAAGGTATTGCTCAACTAGAAAAAGCGATGGAGACAGAAATGACAGAAAGAGCAATGCTCAAGCTGATATTATGCCTGGCAATCAGCAATCGGCATGAAGAGGCTTTGCATTTAATCGAAAAAGGAATTTCTATTCGACTCTCCATGCTCATCTATCTTTTTACAGATCCTATCCTTAAATCTCTTCGTCCAAATCCAAAATTTCAAGAATTGATGGAACAGGTTTTAGGGAAGGAAACCAGTTTTCAAACACCCAAACGAAAATATAAAAAATCGCTTTTGGATGAAGCGACTTTGCGACAGCATCGTCAGCGATTGGAACGATTGATGCATGAAGAAAAACCTTACCTCAATCCTGATTTGACGCTTCGTGATTTGGCTGCCCAGCTCGACTTACCGCCCAACTACATGTCGCAATTACTCAACGAAGGTTTTGATAAAAACTTCTCTGAATTTGTCAATTCCTATCGCTTAGAAACCTTTAAAACCAAAGTAGCAGACCCTGCCAATAGGCACTACACCATTTTGGGATTAGCCTATGAAGCAGGCTTTAATTCAAAAACGGTGTTTAATACTTTTTTCAAAAAAATGATGGGAAAAACGCCTAAGGCGTATTGGAAAGAGGTTGTTCAATAAGAGAATTAAGTTTTGGTTTTGAAATCAGAACGTTATGTATTTTTTATAATTCTACTTTTGAAAAATGAAAAATAAAAAACGAATATTAAAAATAATTATTCCTGCCATTGCAATTGTTTGCAGTTCTATATTCATCCCGTGGGATATCCTGTATGTATGGGCTTCCCCTCTATCAGATACCATTCAAAAGGAGGTAGAAAACTCTTGCAACCATGGATTGGATGGAATAATAGTCCATATAAATCAACCCGATAATAATAAGTTTTATGCAGCTGGATGGAAAAACAGAGAAAACAAAATTGCAGCAGATCCACATGCTTTATTTAAGATTGCCAGCATAAGTAAGTTATATATAGCAGTGGCAGCAACCAAATTAATTGACCGCCAAATCTTGTCCTTGGATGATACACTGGCCGAACTTTTGCCAGATCTTACCGGGAGGATTGAAAATGTAGAACAGATTACTTTAAAATTGATGTTACAACATCGAAGTGGTATTCCGAATTATACTGATTCGCCTGATTACCCCTGGTCTGATCCCATAAAGGATAATAGAAAAACGCTTGATTTAATTCTTGACAAGCCAGCTGATTTTAAACCGGATAAAAAATACAGTTATTCGAATACCAATTACTTGCTGATAGGTGAAATCCTTGATAAAGTATTGGGATATAACCACCATAAATTTATTAAGAACGAAATATTGAAGCCGCTCAAATTGAACAATACCTATAGTTTATTAAGTGAAGTGAATATTGAAGATATTATTAGCGGCTACTTTGTAGGTTATGAAAAGGATATAAAATATAATGATTTTGTAAACCCTGGAGGTTCAATGGTGGCAACGGCGGAAGATGTGGGAATTTTCTTAAGGGCATTAAATGACGGCTCATTACTAATTGAAAATGAAAAAACTATATATTCCTCTATTTACACATACGAACATACTGGTCTTTTGCCAGGCTATCAGAGCATTGCACGGTATCATAAAGATATTGATGCTGTAGTCGTTCAATTTGTAAATACCAGCGGGGGGAATTCATGGACAAAATCAGAAATGATTTATAACAGAATAATAAAAATTTTGCGAAAAAATAAAGTCTAATAAAAGGGGATATTCCTGAGTAGCAATATCCCTTATAAATCGAAGGAATAAATCATTTTACTCCTGAATGATTTTCCCGTTTCATCAAGATATTACTCAAAAACAAGGTAATTGATTTTCATCTCATCCTTGTCTTACCAGACGGGTTTTCATTTTTTCAGTCGAAAAAAAACGAAACAAAAATTCTTGACGCTTTAAAGGCTATACTACTAAATGCAGCTCCCGCTACCCACTGTAAAGCGTCAGGCCACCCTTCTTTTTTACCTCCTAGTTAATTCTCAATCCTCT
>CAZHJO010000475.1:0-2825 GCA_964532755.1 uncultured Maribacter sp.
TCTAGCGAAAAAAACAGGACGCCCCGTGGGGCTCATGTTAGACCGACAGGAAGAACATATAGCGGAAGGCAACAGGCCCAGTTCAAAACAATACTTAAAAATAGGAGCGAAGAAAGACGGTAGTCTAACAGGAATTCAACAACGTTCGCACGGTACAGCCGGAGTTGGACTGGGTGCCGGTGTTGGTCGGATTGCCCAAGTGCTCTATCCTTGTCCGAATTTTGCAACCGAACAATACGATGTGTTGACCAATGCAGGGCCTGGAGCGGCATGGCGTGCACCAGGAAATGTCCAAGGTGCTTTTGGACTGGAACAGGCAATTGACGAATTAGCGGAAAAACTTAATAAAGACCCTTTAAAGTATAGGGATCTTATTGATAAGAGTGAAGTGCGAAAGGTAGAGCGCCAGCGTGGAGCCGAGCTGTTTGACTGGTCACGACGGCAACCTGCGGGTAGTGGTCAAGGGACGATAAAGAAAGGGCTTGGAGTAGGTCAATCTACTTGGCCAAGATTTGTAACCTTGGATTCTTCCGTCGAAGTCAAAATACATAATGATGGTGGAGTTGAAGTGCGTTCAAGTGTCCAGGATATAGGAACAGGTACCAAAACCATTCTTGCGCAGGTAGTTGCCGAGGAAATGGGACTTCAGGTAAATGATATCAAAGTCAATATCGGGGATACATTTTTCCCTGTCGGACCTGGTTCTGGTGGAAGTGTAGTCACAGGTTCTATTACCCCACCAACCCGTAACGCCACTTTCGAAGCTAAAAAGGAATTGTTGAAACTTGTTGCAAAAAAATGGGAAACAGATTCTTCGGAATTGTTTATTAAAGATGGGCAGGTAGGTCATAAAAAGGATGCCAACCTGAAGATGTCTTTTAAGGAAGCAACCAAATTAATGCGGACAAGCCAAATCAGTAAAACGGCCAGTCGTTCAGATGATTATGGTGGCTTTCAACAACCTTGGGGCTTGGCCTATGGTGATCTGGGATCTGTGCAATTTGCAGAAGTCAGCGTCAATACCGATACGGGTTTCGTCAAGGTAGACAAGATAGTCGCGGCACATAGCTGCGGGAGACCGCTGAATATAGGTCAACTGGAAAGTCAGATAAATGGAGGTGTTATCCAAGGTGTATCTTATGCCCTATATGAGAATAGGGTAATGGACAATGGAACAGGACATATGATGAATGCCAATGTAGATCAGTACAAAGTGCCATTCTCTATGGAGATTCCAGAAATTGAAACCGTAATTGTCGAAGAATATTCAGCACGTTCCTCAACGGATGCGTATGGAATAGGTGAGCCAGCGAATATTGCAACGGCCGCTGCCATTGCCAATGCAGTCTATAACGCCATTGGAGTTAGGATATATGAAATACCCATTACTCCGTCAAGCATTCTTAAAGCATTAAATAAAGTCTCTTAAAAATAAAGACATGAACAAATTTAGTTGGTATGAAGCCAAATCAGTTGAAGATGCTCTTCAACAAGTGAATTCAACAGTTTCCAAAGAGCTTTATCAGGCTACGAATAAAGCAGCAGTTCTTAAATCTGGTGGTATAGATGTGTTCGATTGGGTAAAGGAAGGGTTGCTTAATCCGCAAAAAGTTATCAATATCCGGAACATTCCCGGACTTGATAAGATCAATTTTGACAGTAAAAAAGGATTGCGCATAGGATCAAATGTAACCTTGGCCGAAATAGCGTCTAATGCCGAAATCAAGGCGAATTATTTGGCGCTGCACCAAGCAGTAAACCATGCGGCAACGCCCCAATTACGAAATATGTCTACCTTGGGAGGCAATATCGCCCAAAGAAACCGTTGTTGGTACTTTCGTTCTGCGGAACACGAGTGCTTCCGAAAGGGAGGATATCTCTGTTATGCCCACCACCCGGAGAATGGTGAAAATGAAAACCATGCCATCATTGACAATGGTACTTGTGTAAGTGTCCATGCTTCATCTATATCAACAGCGCTAATGGCGTATAATGCGACCGTTGTGATTGCCAATAGCGAAGGAGAAATGAAAGAAGTCGGAATGGATGACTTTTTTGTGTCAACAAGTAAGGATATATCGAAAGAGAATATTCTTGAAGCAAAGGAACTCATTACTGAAATAGTTCTACCTGCCCCTGCAAAAAATACTAAGAGTGCTTATATTAAACAGGTAGCGCGTGAATCCCATGACTGGTCACATGGGGATGTTGCAGTAGTTATTGAGGTTTCAGGGAACAATACATGCCGTTCTGCGAGCATTGTTTTAGGTGCGGCAGCGCCAGTACCATATCGATCTATGGAAGCACAACAGGCCATTGAAGATAAAACAATCAATTCTGAAAATGCAGCTGCAGCAGCCAAGGCTGCAATGGCCATAGCACGTCCACTAGCGAAAAATGGTTATAAGGTACCCATGTTTGAAGCTACCATTAAACAGGCCATTTTAGAAGTTTCTTAGCTATGGATGATAATAAATCGAATACAAAAGGAATTTGCAAATTCCTTCGTGCAAGAAATCCGTATGGAATGATGGAAGGAGGGGAACATCCCTGGCTTTTATTGGATGATGCCAATACTATTTGTTGGTGTATCAATGCGGCGGGAGCCACAGGTCCGGATAATGGGCTGATTTCCCCAATGGAATGTAAGGAAGGCCGGAGTTGTTTTGTTTCCCAGGATTGACATTTTGCTGGTATACGTCAATAAACCTTAGGAAATTCATTCTTGGATAAATTCACCCTTGTCGTTGGCAACGGTCATTCCCCACGCTGCAATTGACGTTAAGACAGGAGCCAGACTTTCACCAAAAGGGGTTAGCGCATAT
>CAZHJO010000476.1:0-2807 GCA_964532755.1 uncultured Maribacter sp.
CATTATTTTATCGCGATAATCACCTTGAATAATAATTCGGCCCTCCTTGAAGGTGCCCCCAACGCTCAATTTGGTTTTTAACTCCTTGGCCAATTTTTTAAAGTCGGAGTCGGCACCAGTATAGCCCTCCAAGATGGTAATTGGCTTACCCTTGCGTTTTTCATACTTGCAGATTATTGGGTCATCTTGTAGCCAAATATCGGATTTTTGTAATGGCTGCTCTTCCATGGAGGGTACATGATCTGGAAAAAGGTCTTTAAGTTGATCACTAAGGTCCATAAGCTACTTTTTGATTAATCCCAATTCAATCAACCTTTCGTGAAGGAATTCACCTGCGGTGATGTCCTTAAATTGTTTAGGATGATCTGCGTCAACACAATTTTCTAAACAATTCAAAGGCATTTCACTGATCGGATGCATAAAAAAGGGGATTGAATACCGTGAAGTGCCCCACAGTTCCTTGGGTGGATTCACTACCTGATGAATGGTAGACTTCAACTTGTTATTGGTCAGCCGAGAAAGCATATCACCAACATTGATCATTAATTGATCCGGGCTTGCAATGGCATCGACCCATTCACCTTTATGGTTTTGAACTTGCAAGCCACGTCCATGTGCACCCATTAATAAGGTAATTAAGTTGATATCGCCATGGGCGGCAGCCCGAACGGCATTTTTGGGTTCATGGGTTATGGGAGGGTAGTGTATGGGCCTCAAGATCGAGTTGCCATTCAATATGAACTCATCAAAATAATTCTCCTCCAAGTCTAAATGCAAGGCCAAGGCACGAAGTACATATTTTGCCGTCTTTTCCAACATCCTGTACGTTTCCTTTCCAACAGCATTGAATTTCCCTAACTCGCTCACCATGACATTTTCAGGGTATTCCGCTTCCAACTTCGGATTGTCAACTACATATTGCCCAAAATGCCAGAATTCCTTTAAATCGCCTTCTTTTCTACCTTTGGCATGTTCCTTTCCAAATGAAGTGTAACCGCGTTGCCCACCTATACCTTCAATTTCATAGGTATCCTTGGTTTCCTGGGGTAGATTAAAGAAACTCTTGATTTCTGAATAGAGATCCTTTACCAGTTCATCGGATAGAAAATGGCCACTTAGGGCAACAAAACCAATCTGTTCAAAGGCATTTCCAATCTCCGTGATAAATTTCTGTTTTCGATGGAGTTCTCCCGAAACGAAATCCTGCAGATCCACACTAGGTATAGCGCTCATGGTATTTTTTTAAAGGTTCGTCCAAAATTACAAATTAATGTTGAATTTAAAGGAGCGCTACATTGATGTGGATGCCTCCTTTTTTGTTACATTTATCCCGTTTTTTAGAAACCCTTGCCATTGCTATAACATGGATTACAGTAAGTACGACCTCAGTGACGAAGTAAAGCTCAACCTTTACACATCAATGTTAAAACCGCGTATGATCGAGGAAAAAATGTTGATTTTGCTTAGGCAAGGCAAAATTTCAAAATGGTTTAGTGGCATCGGGCAAGAAGCTATTTCAGTAGGGGTGGCAACCGCAATGAATACCGAGGAATATATACTTCCTATGCATCGTAATCTAGGGATTTTCACCACTAGAAACATACCTTTAAATCGACTCTTTTCGCAATGGCAGGGCAAGGCCAACGGATTTACCAACGGTCGCGATCGTAGTTTTCATTTTGGCACCCAAGAGTACAATATAGTGGGAATGATATCACATTTGGGCCCACAATTGGGCGTAGCCGATGGTATCGCTCTCGCAAGCCTTTTAAAAAAACAGAAACGTGTCACCGCTGTGTTTACCGGCGAGGGTGCCACCAGTGAAGGTGATTTTCACGAGGCCTTGAATGTCGCTGCCGTATGGGATTTGCCAGTGCTTTTTTGTGTAGAGAACAATGGGTATGGGCTTTCTACACCTACCAGCGAACAGTTTAAATGTGAACATTTGGCCGATAAGGGCAAGGGGTATGGTATGGAGGCCCATATTATTGATGGCAATAACATTTTGGAGGTCTATACAAAGATCGATGCACTTTGCAAGAGCATTCGGAAAAAACCTAGACCCGTTTTAGTGGAATTCAAAACCTTTCGAATACGAGGTCATGAAGAAGCGAGCGGCACCAAATATGTCCCGCAAGGACTAATGGATCATTGGGCAGCTAAAGATCCACTGGAAAATTACCTGGCATATCTTCATAAGGAAAAGATCCTTTCCGAGGCTGAGGAAGTTGCCTACAAGAAAGAAATCATCCATGAAATTAATGACAATTTAAACCTTGCGTTTACAGAAAATGAGATTGAATTTGATTTGACTAAAGAGTTAAATAGTGTATATAAAGAATTTGAATATAAGGAAGTTAAAACAAATTCAACGACTGATAATATTCGCTTGGTCGATGCTATTTCAGACGGCTTGAGACAATCTATGGAGAAGCATGAAAACCTTGTCATCATGGGGCAGGATATCGCGGATTATGGAGGTGTATTTAAAATAACGGATGGCTTTATCGATACCTTCGGAAAGGAACGCGTACGTAATACACCCATTTGTGAGTCTGCCATAGTCTCAGCTGCGATGGGACTCTCTATTAATGGCATGAAGGCTATAGTGGAAATGCAATTTGCGGATTTTGTGAGTTCCGGTTTTAATCCAATTGTGAACTATCTGGCAAAATCATATTACCGCTGGGCCGAAAATGCCGATGTGGTTATTCGCATGCCGTGCGGGGGTGGGGTAGCGGCAGGTCCGTTTCATTCCCAGACCAACGAAGCTTGGTTTACCAAGACACCTGGTCTAAAAGTAGTGT
>CAZHJO010000477.1:0-2797 GCA_964532755.1 uncultured Maribacter sp.
ATGTTAGTAAAAAGCTTTTTTCACACATTTTTTTTCAAGCATGTAATCGGAAATATTCACCGTATCAAATAAGTGGATATACCGGACTAAGCTGACCCCCTTTAAAAACTTTACTAAAAGGTGATTTTCGCCCTCATTTCTGCTGACATTCCGGCAGAAATTGCCCCCTTTGGGCTGCGCTTTTTCTTTATTTCGGAGCAAACTGACCCCTTATTTTGTGGTTTTTTGTATAAAAATGAAGATTCTGGTGCAAATTTCGAAATTGCGTCTCTTTATTTCGGACTAAGTTGACCCCCGTGTCAATTATTTCGGAGCATGTTGACCCCTTAAAACAGTTTTGGTTTTTTCGTGATTTTTTAATCACAAACATAAGTCACAGATGGCAGGAAAACCAAAGCATATGAGTCAGATAAAACAATTATTTCGTTTACATAAACAAGGTCTTGGCATTAAGACCATTGCCCGGGAACTGGGCATGAGTAGGAATACGGTAAAATCCTACCTTACCAAATTAAAAGAAGGAAAACTTGATACTAAGTTATTACTTTCGCTTGACGAACCTATCTTAGAAGCAAAGCTATTTGCCGGCAATCCGTCCTATAAAGAAGAGCGTTATAAACACGTTAAAGACAATCTTGGATATTTGGCAGGAGAGTTAAAGAAAACAGGTGTTACACGTCGACTTCTATGGGAAGAATACCGAATATCAAGTCCCAATGGCTATGGATATACACAATTTTGTTATCACATATCTCAATACCTTCTGGCACAAAACCCAACCATGGTGCTTAACCATAGCGCAGGGGAAAAACTCTTCATTGACTTTGCCGGTAAGAAGCTTTCATATGTTAATAAAGAAACAGGCGAGCTAATCGAATGCCAGGTCTTTGTAGCCTGTCTTCCATACTCGGATTACAGCTTTGCCATGGCTGTTCCAAGTCAAAACATCGAAGATTTTCTTCATGCACTTAAATGTTGCTTAAAAGAACTTGGAGGAGTGCCTAGAACACTAATTCCGGACAACTTAAAATCAGCAATCATAAAAGCTAACAGGTATGAACCTGGAATAAACCAAGCTCTTGAAGACTTTGCTAACCATTACGATACTACGGTTACTCCCACACGTTCACGTAAGCCAAAGGACAAGGCTCTTGTAGAAAATCAAGTTCGTTTAATATACTCCCGGGTATATGCAAAACTAAGAAATCATACTTTTTTTGATATGCATTCGCTTAATCGGGCTATAGCCGAAAAAATCAGGGAACATAATCAAACCCGTATGCAACAGAAGGACTATTGCCGTGAAGAAAAGTTTCTGGCTGAAGAAAAACATTTATTAACTCCACTGCCTGCCAGCGAATATGAAGTCAAGTATTACAAAAAACTTAAGGTAGCCAAGAATAATCACATTTACCTGACCAACGACAAACACTATTACAGTGTACATTACGCACATATTGGCAACCAGGTTATTGTTATCTACACGCGTTCAATGGTCTATATCTACGCAAACGGGAAACGTATCGCTGTACATCAGCGGGACAGGCGAAAAGGTGCTTATACCACCAACAAGGAACATCTGTGTTCACATCACAGGAATTACCTGGATCGGAGCCCTGAATACTATATTGAAAAAGCAAAACAAAAGTCAACGGCCCTGTACCAGTTATTTGAACAGATTTTTAAACAGAAAAAATACCCTGAACAATTATATCGAACCTGCGACGGACTTTTGAGTATGCAAAGAAAAACACCTGATCACGAATTTGAACGTGCCTGTGAAATGGCTCTTGAAAATAAGATTTACTCCTATAGGTTTATCCTTAACATTATTGAAAATGGAATGACAAAAAGCATTCCTGAGACAAGTAGCCAAAAAACGTTGCCTTTTCATGAAAATACAAGAGGAGCAGGATACTATCGCTGAACATTTATTCATCATAATTTTTTTAATAATGACACCATTAGAAACACAATTAAAAGAGCTTCGCCTGCATGGAATGCATACATCATGGCAAGCCTTAGTAGAAACACGCAGGCATCATGAACTATCCTTTTCTGAAGGACTGGAACTGCTCCTGCAATCTGAAATTGAAAACCGGGCAAACAATCGTTTTGAGCGTTTGCGTAAGAATGCCCGATTTCGTTACCAGGCATCCGTAGAAGAGCTCAACTTTGATGCTTCAAGAGGATTAGACAAAGCATACATAAGTGAACTGATAACCGGGGAATACATACGGAAAGGGGAGCCGGTAATTATTACAGGTGCTACCGGGTGTGGAAAAAGCTTTCTTGCTTCCGCTTTGGGACATCAGGCATGTGCTGGTGGATTTAAAGTAACTTATTTTAATGTTCAAAAGCTCCTGATAAAAACAAAGATGGCACGCCTTGACGGAACTATACACAAATTATTTGAACAAATCTCTAAAAATCATTTACTTATATTGGACGACTTCGGGCTTACTCATCTGGAAAAACAACAGCAATTGGATTTAATGGAGATTATTGAAGACAGGCATACCCAAAATGCAACTATTATAGCCAGTCAACTACCTGTTGCCAACTGGTATAGCATTATTGGAGAAGAAACAATTGCTGATGCTATTTTGGACAGACTGGTGCATACTTCACACCGTTTAGAACTAAAAGGAGAAAGTCTTAGAAAAAAAATGTAATATTGTCATGCTATCTGTTCTTTGAACCTAAACTGTTTTAAGGGGTCAATATCACCGAAACAGGGGGTCAACATCACCGGAATATGCAGTCTTATAGGAAAATGACGCAGTCGCAGACTACG
>CAZHJO010000478.1:0-2795 GCA_964532755.1 uncultured Maribacter sp.
GAGAGTATCGCTTTTGATCTTCCTAAGAATCAAAGTAATGTCATAAAGGTCATTGGTATAGGTGGCGGTGGCAGCAATGCCATTAACCACATGTTCCAAGCTGGGATTAACGGAGTTGACTTTGTTATCTGTAATACCGATTCACAGGCTTTAGAGAACAGTCCGGTTCCCAACAAAATACAACTAGGGGTATCCCTTACGGAAGGATTGGGTGCTGGCGCGAATCCTGAAGTTGGCGAACAGGCGGCTATTGAGAGTATGGAGGATATAAAATCGATGCTTGACAATACCACGAAAATGATATTTATTACAGCTGGAATGGGAGGGGGAACAGGTACTGGTGCTGCTCCTGTAATCGCCAAGCAGGCTAAAGAAATGGATGTTCTTACTGTAGGCATTGTGACCATGCCTTTTCAGTTCGAAGGCAAGATGCGTTGTGAACAGGCCCAACTGGGAATTGAGAAACTTCGTGCCAATGTTGACTCGCTCATAGTCATTAACAATAATAAATTAAGAGAGGTTTACGGTAACTTAGGATTTAAGGCCGGATTCTCAAAAGCGGATGAGGTTTTAGCAACCGCAGCTCGTGGTATTGCCGAAGTAATAACACACCACTATACACAGAATATTGATTTACGCGATGCTAAAACAGTACTTTCAAATAGCGGTACTGCGATTATGGGTTCTGCTATGGCATCAGGTTCGGCTAGGGCCAATGAGGCCATCATGAAAGCTTTGGATTCGCCATTGTTGAACGATAACAAGATTACTGGTGCGAAGAATGTATTGTTGTTAATAGTTTCTGGTTCCCAGGAAATCACTATTGATGAAATTGGAGAAATCAATGATCATATTCAATTGGAAGCAGGTCATGGAGCCAATATCATTATGGGTGTTGGTGAAGATGATTCATTAGGTGAAGCGATTGCTGTTACCGTAATTGCTACTGGTTTCAATATGGACCAACAAGATGATATTGTGAACACAGAATCAAAAAAGATAATTCACACCCTTGAGGAAGAGCAGAAGGCAGAGCAGGATTTAACGCCTCAGGATTTAGCTTCTCAAAATATTGTTCATCAGTTGATAGATGAGGAGGAAGAAGAAGATTCTGTCATTGAATTTAAAGCTGAAATAGGGGAATTGGATAGTTTGGACTTGATTCCCACCACGAATTATATTAAGAACTTCAATGTTTTTTATGAGGAAGTAATAGCGGAGAATGTTTCGGAGGATGATTTCGTGATATTCGATGCCAAGGAAACTGTTAAGGATATCGAGGTAATCGACCCAGAAGTGGTTTCGTCTAAGAAGATAGATGATGATCAATTTGCCATTAGTTTTGATATGCCTTTGGGAAGTTCTATTGAAGAGGAGGAAAATGAGAATGTGATTACCTTTAATTTGGACGATGATGTGAAAGACCTTGATGTAAATGAACATGTTGAGGTTATCCCTGTTTTGGAATATAACAAGGAAGGTGAAACCCGCTATAGCCTGGATGATTATATGGAGTTGGAGAACCAATTGACAGGTGCCAAATCAAAAGCTGAGGAGTTCGAGCCCAAGATCATAGAGGATGAATTGATTTTTGAAAAGAAGACCTTGGATACTGAAGGTGAAGAGGGCCCGACAGCTCAATCAAAAGAGGTAGATCCAATGGACAGCCCAATCGAGGAGTTATTGAAGGAGCGTGCGGATGAACGAAGAAGAAAGTTAAAGGATTTCAATTATAAATTTCAAAATAGCTTAAGTAACATTGATGAAATTGAGAAAGAACCTGCGTACAAGCGTCAAGGAATAGACTTGGATGACAAACCTTCTGAGAAAAAGGTTTCTAGAACTACGTTGAGCGAAGATAGTAACGATGAGATTCAGTTGCGTTCCAACAACTCATTTTTGCATGATAATGTGGATTAACCACTAGTTGAACAACCTACTTTAAACCCGGAAATAGGAACTATTTTCGGGTTTGTTTTTTATCTTTGTTGCTCTAAAATAATTGGATTATGAGCTTACAGAATCAGGTAATGGAACAAATGAAAACTGCAATGAAGGCCAAGGACACGATTGCTTTGGAATCATTGCGCGCAATTAAATCTGCTTTGCTTTTGGCCCAGACCAGTGGGGCGGGTGGTGAATTATCTGAGGCCGATGAAACTAAACTGGTTCAAAAGTTGGTTAAGCAAAGAAAGGACAGTGCTGCAATTTTTACGGAGCAAGGTAGGGATGACCTTGCTGCTCCAGAATTGGCACAAGTTGCCATTATTGAACAATTCCTACCTGAGCAATTGACTGAGGAAGAAATTGAGAAAGTGGTAGTCCAGACCATAGGTGCCTTGGGAGCCGAAGGTATGAAGGATATGGGTAAGGTCATGGGCATGGTATCCAAGGAATTGGCGGGTCAGGCAGATGGTAAAACCATTTCTACAATAGTAAAAAGTAAACTGTCCTAAAATGGCAGGGATGTCCTGTTAACGCTTTGAGATAGTATTTCAATAAAATGATGGACAAAGGAAAAATTCGGGAATTATTGAATTCTGAAATAGTAAAGATGGAAGAACAAGTCGTTAGATATGAAGATTTGGCCCAGCCCATTGCTCCAGACAATGCTATAGGAAGGGTTTCCAGGATGGATGCTATCAATAATAAAAGCATTGTTGACGCTGCCCTGCGAAAGGCCAAAGAACGTTTAAAGGGTTTAAAATCAAGTTTGGACAAATTGGATGGCAACGATTTTGGTGTATGTATCAAGTGTAAAAATAATATTCCAATAGAACGCATTTTATTAGCGC
>CAZHJO010000479.1:0-2795 GCA_964532755.1 uncultured Maribacter sp.
TTCTTTCCGTTCGTATCAATATTTGAAATAGAGATATTATTCGTAGACTCTATTTCTTGTCTGAAATAATAATCATTGGGTCCGGCGATTTCCATTAAGTAGGAATTAGGACTAATCATTTTAAAATTGGCTTCATTGGCCGTAATCGAGGCCTTTTCGACCAACTGGGCATTTAGGGTCTGTATCCCTAATGCACAACAAAAAAACAGGGTGCAAAAAAGTAAATTTTTAACTTTCATAATATGTGAGTTTTTTATTATAGGCAAATAGCTATAGGGGTATTTGGTGAACAAATTGAAAGCAATATAATCATAAAAAGGAAAAATGAACAATCCCTGATTAATTTAATTAGTAACGTTTTTAAATCACTTCATAAGCGTTTGGTAGTTGTCAGTTGCTATTTTAAGTATCATCCGCTTTGTTACCATAAAGTTCGGTGTCACCAACAGGTTATATAACGTTCCTTTTGACAAACCTTAGTTCGACAACGTGATGCTGCATCTCCCATTACATAATTGCCAATAAAATTGACACCAATAAGGCAATATCCAGTCATTTTACAATAAACCAAACTAGTACTGTAAATGGCTAATAGGCTTATATAGATGGATAAATCATAGAACAAATAAAAATCTAAATTGTGTTAAAACAATACTTACCTTGTTGAAATCAATTCATGTCCACAGCATAACCTACGAGCTTGATAATGACTTGTCGTCCCGAAGAAACTTTTATTTATAGAGAATGACATGCAGTTTGTTGGGTTCTAGATTTTCTACTATTTGTACATGCCCGTTTGGCCATCTAATTTCCAGGTTGCATGCTTTGGCAGCTCCTAATCCAAAATGACATATTTTCGGATGAACAGATAAGTACCCGGTTGTACTATACACCTCTTTCCATTTTTTCTCTCCATCCGGAGTCGTTAGGATGAGTGCTGTACCAATGGCATCTTTAGTAATTTTTTGTGAAGGATCACCATTTAATTTGATCGCCACCCAATTATTTGTATTAGCTTCTTGCTTTGTGTTGTTTCGGAACAACTTTGCTTTGTTTTGATAGTCATTGACTATAATCTCTAAGTCTCCATCATTATCCATATCAAAAAAAGCGGCGCTTCTCGACGTTCCGGAATAATCTAAGCCTCCGGAATTAGTAACTACTTCGAGTGTTCCTTGCTCATTACTAAATAAAATATTGGCTTCCTCATTACTGTTGGCATAGGTTACCTCCTTAGCTTCCCCCTCCGGACTGTTATAGTATTCATTAGAAGTACCATAAACGCTATATTGGTTCATTCCCGTAAGGCAATACAGATCATCATCGCCATCGTTGTCGAAATCAAAAAAGTCGGCATCCCAGGACCAGCCAGTTGCAGAATAGCCTCTGCCAATGGCTGTAGATTTAGCATAGCTGGGCTGGCCATTTTTATCTGTTGAAGAAATAAAAAGGTCATTCGCTTCCACTACACGCATGGTGGCAAGTGAAGAAGGGTCAAAATGAGCTGGTGTATCTTCGTTTGGGAGTACATACTTATCGTCTTTTTCCATTACAACAATGTTGGAAATATAAAAATCGGGGCGCATATCGCGGTTTAAATCGCTGATCCCAATATTCATGGTGTAGGAAGGCTTATCTGTAGCCATTGCTGCACTGACATCTGTAAAGGTACCGTCCTGATTATTAAGGTAGTAAGCATTGATTCCAAAATCATTGCCTACAATGAGGTCTTGCCAGCCATCCCCATTGATGTCAGTGTGTCCGACTGCTTGAGTCCATCCGAGGTTTTGTAATCCGGAGCCTTCAGATACTTCCTCAAATCTAAAGTTTCCCATGTTTCGGAAAAGTTTATTTGGACTCCCATTGGTATTATGTCGTTTCAAGGTGGGTAACTCCCCGTTAAGATAATTTCCAAAATATCCAATATAGATATCTGCTAATCCATCTTTATCATAATCGATAGAAGTAGCAGGCCCTCCGATCAAACCTTTTCCACCAAGATTAGCCTGGTCTGTCATATCCTCAAAGGTGCCGTCCCCTCTATTGCGATAAATGCGATGAGCATCGTTGGCGTAAGAAATAAAAATATCTTGCCAGCCATCGTTATCAAAGTCTAACAGGATTGGTTGTCGGGGTTCGCCGTAATTACCATCTGACCGTTTCCAGTCGAGCCCAGCTTGATCCGTCACATCAATAAATTGTTTACCCTTGTCATTTTTGAAAAGGCGATTGCCTCTTCCTCCCAAAAGCAAGATATCGACCCAGCCATCATTATCCATGTCTTCGGCCGCTACTCCGCTTCCACCAAATGCAGGTGGGATCGCCAATCGAGCCAAGTTTTCATCCTCTTTGACCACATAACCTCTTATGGTACGGTTCAACCAATCGGAATTGCGATGTTCAAAGTTTAATGCTACTTTATTGGATATTTCTGAAAAAGGGGTTTCCGAGGCCAGGCTAGCAGCTGATTTACCCGATATTATTTTTGTATCCGAAATAGTAGTAGGCATCTTTTGATGTTCGTCCAACTTGCTTTGAAAGTTCAGTAAGGCATTTTTAATATGCTGGATTTCCATCACTTCCTGTCCTTGTTCTTTGGCAATACTACCTCCCATTCTAAAGACTAATACCGCAAATTGAGCGATTCCTTCCACTAATAATTCTAAAGCAAACGGATCAAGTGCTACTTTCATGTTGGTTTCCCGATCATCCAGAGCATATTTTAAGTACTGCCAATGCAAGCCGCTATCCCGAAAAGCGTCTAAATCATAAGCTTCTATGACAATTTGATTTTG
>CAZHJO010000480.1:0-2788 GCA_964532755.1 uncultured Maribacter sp.
CACAAAACCCGTAATGATAAAGGCAACGGTCAGCGTTATGAGTAATCCCACGGTCACATGAATGGATTTATCCCCTTCTCCAATATGCAAACCCCAGTTTAGAAACTCCCTAATGGAGTCCCAAATATCATTTTCGATAATGTCAGTTAATTTATTGGACTCATCCTGCCCCATAATCAATATTTTATCCATTTAAACAATTCCTTATAGCTAGGTTTCTTACCATACATAAGAATTCCTACTCTGTAGATTTTGGCAGCCAACCATACTATACCGATAAAAGTCATGGCCAAAAGCAAAATTGAAGTCAATACTTCCCACAAGGGTACACCACCTTCACCAATTCCCCCAGGTAACCGCATGAGCATTACAATAGGGGATGTCAGCGGGAACAATGAAAAACCTACGGCAATTGGCCCGTGTGGGTTACTAAAAACCGAAAAGAAACCCACATAGATCGCCAACATCAGGGGTAATATGATCGGAAATATAAACTGCTGTGTATCGGTCTCGTTATCTACGGCAGCACCAATAGCCGCATAAATTGAACTATATATCAGATACCCAAGTATAAAGTAAACCACAAAAAAACAGATCAGCATAAACCACGGTATTTTATAGAGCTCCTGTGCATACGCCTGCATGGTCTGATTGGGTGATGGGACAGGCGGTGCCATGGACCCAGCTATACCCTTTGTAACCTCTGCCCCACTATTCAAGGCCGAAGGGTCTATATCAAAAAATGAAAAAGCAACTACTAAAAGCAACGTTGCGGAAACGATCCAAATCGCAAATTGCGTTACTCCTGCAAGCGAAGTGCCTATAATTTTACCCATCATCAATTGAAATGGCTTCACGGAGGATATGATTACTTCAATTATTCGACTGGTTTTCTCCTCAATAACGCTTCGCATTACAAAACCCCCATAAATTATTATGAACATCATGATAAGATACCCGAAACCACCCCCGATTATTGCTTTTATTTCATTAATTCCCTTCAAATTTTGTTGCCCTTCAAAAGTTGCTGTGTTGATTTCATATTTTTCATCCATTGAAACAAATTCCTCAGTGGACACTCCCAAATCCTGTAACCTTCTTTCCCTTAATCTATCTTGGAAAATATCTTCCAATTTATCAACCACAGTCGTGCTTGGAGCTTCCTTTGTGTAAAAAAAGGCTTGCTGCGCGACTTTTTCAAGGTCACTTTCATTTGGTATATGCAATAGACCATAGTATCCTACCTTGGCCGTCGAATCTTTTGCGGCTTGCAAGGAAATATTTCTAAAAAGTACGTACGACGAGCTCTCAGTGGTATGAAAATCATTCGTGAAATAGCTACTCTCATTAAAAACTGCAATGATTCTTTTTTGATTATCGTTTATTTTGGTCAAATAGGCAATTAGCACAACCATACCAACCATTAAGATCGGGCTAAGAAAAGTCATAATAACAAAAGACTTATTACGAACCTTGGCCAGATACTCTCGCTTTATTATCAATGGCAACTTATTCATTTGCATCTTTGCTTTGAACGGTTTGAATAAATATCTCATTTGCCGAGGGAATCGTCTCCATGAACTGATTTATGTTTCCTTTACTCGCTAAAAAAGCGAGCATTTCGCCAGAGTCATTGGTGGGTAATTGTACAGTAATGTCTAATCGATTATCTAATGGACTGATTTCAGAGTCTTTCAAAAGAAATCGGCTGGATAACTCCCTTAAGAGTGCTTCCGCATTTTCAACCTCTAAGCCAACTTTGAAAATGTTGTTCTTGTAATTCTTTTTGATATCAGATAATTTACCGTCTAGGATTTTTTCAGATTGATGGATCAAGGCAATATACTCGCATAGTTCCTCAACCGATTCCATTCGGTGGGTAGAAAAAATTATTGACGTTCCATTCTCTTTTAGATTAAGGATTTCATCCTTGATGATATTTGCATTAATGGGATCAAATCCGCTAAAAGGTTCATCGAAAATAAGCAGCTTTGGCTCATGAAGAACCGTTACGATAAATTGGATTTTCTGCGCCATTCCTTTAGATAGTTCCTGGACCTTCTTATTCCACCAATCACCTATCTCCAATCTTGCAAACCAATGCTTTAATCGCATTTTGGCTTCAGATTTACCCAAGCCTTTTAACTGGGCCAGATACAGGGCCTGTTCCCCTACTTTCATGCTCTTGTACAACCCTCTTTCTTCAGGCAAATAACCTATCATGGCTATATGATGCGGTTTTAATAGCTCTCCATCAAAATACACCTCTCCATTATCAGGATATGTTATTTGGTTTATAATACGAATCAAGGTTGTTTTACCAGCCCCATTTGGTCCTAAAAGCCCATAAATGCTGTTTTTAGGAATTTCCAGGGAAACTTTGTTAAGCGCAGTGTGTTTCCCAAATTGTTTGGTAACCTCTTTAGTGACCAAAATATTGTTCATGAAAGCAATTTTGCCAAAGATATAGAATTGCTTTAAAAGACAATTCTGAAATCTGCGATTATATATTTTACATGACCACCTTATGGACAGGTCGGGTCGAGCTGCATGTTTCCATTCTCCCACACAAGGTTCTTGAAAACAAGACTTCCTAAAAACAAAACCCGCCCGATAGAAACGTTACTATCCCCCCCTGCGGGGGGATCAGTTCAACCTGCTTTTACCAATTCACCTTATTGAAGCTCCTGGAAATACGGTTTCACTAAAAAAACAAAACCCACCCTTAATTAAATTAAGGATGGGAAAAAAATTGCTATGAAAAAGAAAATTAATATTGGTTTCCCAA
>CAZHJO010000481.1:0-2784 GCA_964532755.1 uncultured Maribacter sp.
TGCAAGAAGTGGTGTATAGACGCTATAAAAGATTGTTGGATGAAGCGCAACCTTTGCCCCAATTGATCGTCATAGATGGGGGGAGAGGGCAATTATCTTCAGCCCTGAAAAGTTTGGATGGTTTGGGATTAAGAGGAAAGATCGCCATTATAGGAATTGCCAAAAGATTGGAGGAAATTTATTTTCCCGAAGACCCTATACCCTTATATTTGGATAAGAAATCCGAAAGCTTAAAAATTATTCAGCAGCTCAGGAACGAGGCCCATCGCTTTGGCATCTCGCTCCATAGAAACAAAAGAAGTAAAGCTGCTATAAACTCGGTCTTGGAAAGTATTAATGGGGTCGGTGAAAAAACGGCAAGAGATCTACTGAAAAAATTCAAATCGGTAAAAAGGGTAAAGGAAGCATCAGTTGAAAACTTGGCGACTGTTGTAGGTATTGCCAAGGCAAAAAAGATTTATGAAACATTTCATTGAAAATTACGACCCATTGTCAATATGAAAATCGTAACTACCATACTTTTAGTATTACCTTTCTTGGTTGTTGAACTCAACGCCCAGGACACAGCACAGGAAAATGGTCATAAAGTAGGCTTGGTATTAAGTGGTGGTGGTGCTAAAGGCATGGCACATATAGGAGCCCTTAAAGTTATTGAGGAAGCTGGGGTGAAAATCGACTATATCGGGGGTACGAGTATGGGTGCTATTGTCGGTGCCCTATACGCCTCGGGATATTCAGCAGCACAGCTCGATTCAATTTTCAGGAATATTGATTTCAATAGATTAATAAGTGATGACCTACCCCGAGGCGTAAAAACCTTTTACGAAAAGGAAGATTCCGAAAGATATGCCATAAAAGTTCCTTTCGATAATTTTAAAGTTGCGATACCGCAGGGATTTTCAGGGGGTCAGAATATTTATCACGAGTTAGTGAAACATCTTTACCATGTAAAGGATATAAATGATTTTAGCGAATTACCAATTCCTTTTGTCTGCATCGCCACAAATGTAGAAACCGGGGAACAGATCAAACTTGACAGTGGATACTTGCCAGAGGCCATAATGGCCAGTGGAACGCTACCTTCATTGTTTGAACCTTTTTCTATTAATGGCAAAGTTCTTATAGATGGTGGGGTCGTAAATAACTACCCAATTGAGGAAGTTAAGAAAATGGGTGCTGATATTATCATCGGTGTCGATGTTCAACACGGTTTAAGGGACAGGAATGAACTTCTTTCTGCGACCGAGATTTTATTACAGATCAATAATTTCAGGACAGCGGAAGACATGATTGAGAAATCTGTGGAAACCGATATATATATAAAACCGGACATGGCTAATTATTCTGTGATGGATTTTGATTTGGATGAGGAAATAATCAAGAACGGTGAAATTGCCGCTAGGGAAAAATATGAAGATTTAAGAAAGATCAGCCTGAAACAGGATATGGCGATTGTACGTGCTACTACAATTGCACCTGTTGATAGCTTGTTGATCACTAGGTTGATTCTTAGTGGGGATAACGATAATTATACCAGAGGATATGTTAAGGGTAAACTTAGATTTAAACTCGGTGATAGTACCACTTTTGAAAAATTGCAGCGCGGGATAAGTAATTTGGCCGCAACGGGCAATTTTAAAACAATCAGGTACGAGCTGTTGTCAGATGCCGATGAAGAGGATCTTATTTTAAAGTTGGATGAAACCAAAAACAAAACGTTTTTAAAGGTAGGCGCCCATTACGATGATCTGTACAATAGTGCAGCCATCATAAATCTGACCCGTAAAAATCTTGTTTTTGGGGATGATGTGGCTTCCTTTGATTTGATATTGGGGGATAACGTTCGTTATAATCTGCAATATTATATCGATAAGGGATCTTACTGGAGTTTTGGTGTTAATTCTCGCTTCAATGATTTTGAAAAAGAGATCAGTTTTGATTTGATCGAAAGCAATTTTCAGGTGTCGCCAGGAGTAAATATCAATACACTGAATATGGATGTTTTGGATTTTACCAATCAGTTTTATATACAAACCGTCTTGCAGGAAGAGTTTGCCTTTAGCTTGGGTGCTGAACACAAGTATTTAAGGTATAGTACAAGAACATTGGCAGCTTTGGCTGATAATAATTCAGAATTGAATTTGAATGCTACCGAAGAAAGAACATATTTTGAAAAAAGTAGCTATTACAGCGCCTATGGCAAATTAAAGTTAGATACTTATAATGATAAATACTACCCTTCAAAAGGATTGTATTTTGACGGTGACTTTCATTTATATGTGTACTCCTCTGACTTTAATAACAATTTTAAGGAGTTTTCCATTGCAAAAGCAAGAATGGGGGCAGCATTCCCTTTGCTTCAAAATGTATCCTTGAACCTAGAAACAGAAGGTGGCTTTAAATTAGGAACCTCAGGGGTCAGTACCTTCGATTTTGTACTTGGGGGCTTTGGTAATAACTTGATCAATAATTTCACCCCGTTTATAGGTTATGATTTCTTATCATTGCCGGGAAATAGTTATGTTAAGGCCTATGGGAGATTAGACTTTGAATTTGCGCCTAAGAACCATTTTATGTTCACCGCAAATTTCTCAAATGTCGATGATGATCTCTTTAGAACTGGGGAGTGGTTCACCGAACCTGATTTTTCAGGGTATGGAATAAGCTATGGATTGGAATCTTTTATGGGACCCTTGCAGGTTATGTACTCCTGGTCACCAGAAGGAAACAGTAATTTCTTTTTTAGTCTAGGTTACTGGTTTTAAAATCCTTAACAGTTTGTAT
>CAZHJO010000482.1:0-2760 GCA_964532755.1 uncultured Maribacter sp.
TCAAGAATCCTAAACTGATCCAAAATAGCAAGTCCTGATGAGCGAGGCTTTGTTTTTTTAACCTTAGTTGCTTAGCATAAAAAAGGATACAGATAATCAAGACAATTGAACCCAGGGAGGAAGCCCATATTTGGGGGAAAAGAACGAAATCCTGGTAAAACGGATTAATAAAGCTAGTTAGGATAAAGAGTAGTGCACCCCATATTATCATTCTTTTGAAGGGTTTATGGGTGATCGTGCTCCAATAAACATAATAAAAGAAAAGGAAGAATATAAAGTCAAAAACATTGAATATCAGGTTATTGTAATACGAATAACCATCAGCGTAAACAATCTGTATATCGTCATTATCCCTAATTAGCAAACCAAGAACCTCCGTAATCAATGTATAACCAATGAGTATAGGTAGGTATTTTAAAACAGTGTCAAAATACTTTCTATAGTTTACTATTGATAAAATCAAAGCCAATGCGTAGAAAGCCAAGAAATAGTTGTTGAAAAGAAAGCCTTCAATTTCATTGCCCATACTTTCTTTAATTTACACTTCTTCGGGTCTCATTCTTCTCATGAAAATAAATCCCAAAATAAAACAGCTATACATAAGAGCGATCAAAAGATAATGGAACTGTCTCATATAAAGTTTTTGGTATAACTCATAATTGAAATAACCAACGGTTAAAACAAGTGGGTAGAATAAATAGAATATAAAGAGTCCTAAGCTAATCCAAAATAATAAGTTTCGATAAAATGGAATATTTGTTCTTGATTTTAGCTCTATTGAATACATAATCGTACATAGTACCAATACCAATGAACCTATTGATGAGCCGATCATTTGCGGGATTAACATGGGATCTTGAAAAAAAGGATTTACTAAGCTACCTATGATGAATAATGCGGCACCATATTTTATCAATTTTTTAAAGCCATTGTTCTGAATCGCATTCCAATAGACAAAATAAAAATATAGAAAGAAAATGATATCAAAAATGTTGAAAATCAAGTGGTTATAAAACGAATATCCCTCAAGGTAGACAATCTGCAATTCATCATTTACTCGGATAAAGTAACCCAGTGATTCACTTAATAATGTATATCCAATTAATATTGGAAGGTATTTCAATAATGAATCAAAATACCTTCTATATCTAAGTATTGATAAAACGAGGGCAACGGCATACAAGGCCATGAAATAGTTATCCAACAGAATATCAAAAACGCCTTCGTTCATTAATTACAATGATTGAAATTTAGTTTTCATTATATGGAGGAGGAGCTCCTTGACCTCTATTCATGGTAAGGCTCTTTCCGCCGATAACCGAAAGAACTGCCGCACTGCTCGTCTTAGAAAGGCTGGGGGCAAACGAGGCAAAGGCTTTATTTTCTTCGGTAGGCGCTGCTCCCATACCCTGTTTCACAGGTCCAAAATTATCGCCTAACAATACCGGTTTTGGGTTCTGTGGATCCGAATCATCGATATAAAATATGTATTCCCTATTGTCCTGTTTAAGGGCAGGGGAAATCATGATCGAGTTCTGTCTGGGATGTACATATTCAGCGTCATCGGGATAATTCGAAAAATAAAATCGAAGGGTCGAAATCTCTACATTTGCGGCTTCTGCCTGCTGTTCGATAAATTTCATATACTTCTGAATGGTCTTGTAATCATAATACACATATCTGGCTACATCGAACTTGGCGGGACCTTCATCGGCTTTGTTCTGTTCCTGCTTTTGTTGCCTTTGCTGCATCTTTTCATCAATACGGCTACGATTGATGGAATCTTCATAGCGTTGGATCAATGGTACTCGTCTATCAGCATAGCGATTGTACATTTCTTTAGCCTCCTCAATTTTGACGATTTGGGTCGGCGCTGGAACCGGGGCTTGCTCCTGTTCCTTTTCCGTCTTTTCAACACAACTAGTACTACTGAAAACGAAAATGGAAAGGGCAATTAAACGAAACAAGAATTTTTTAGATTTGATCATAACAAAGGTTTAAGGTTATAGAATGTTCATGCAAAAAATGCTGGGGGATAGCATTCTTTGTTTTATAAAGATATTAAAATAACCTTATTTTGTTAAAATTGAAGAAGATTTATACCCACCATGTAAGGTAAATTCACAAAAAAATCCCAATAGTTATAACCATTGGGATTTTAGCTATATTGATTTACTAACTACTGATTCATTGTCATCAGGAATTCTTCGTTGTTTTTGGTTTGTTTTATCCGTTGCTCAATGAACTCCATGGCCTCTATAGGATTCATATCGGCGAGGTACTTACGTAGAATCCACATACGCTGTATGGTATTTTCATCCAACAGAAGGTCATCTCTACGCGTACTGGAAGAAGTAAGGTCGATCGCAGGGAAGATTCTGCGGTTACTGATCTTACGATCCAATTGTAGCTCCATATTACCGGTACCTTTGAATTCCTCAAAAATAACCTCATCCATTTTAGAACCAGTATCAGTCAAGGCCGTTGCAATGATCGAAAGTGATCCACCACCTTCAATATTTCGCGCAGCCCCAAAGAATCGTTTTGGTTTGTGCAGGGCATTGGCGTCAACACCACCACTTAATACTTTACCAGAAGCAGGTTGAACTGTATTATAAGCACGTGCCAAACGAGTAATGGAATCTAAAAGTATAACTACATCATGACCACATTCAACCAATCGCTTTGACTTTTCAAGTACAATATTGGCAACACGAACATGTTCTGTAGCTTCCTTGTCAAAGGTAGAGGCAACAACTT
>CAZHJO010000483.1:0-2750 GCA_964532755.1 uncultured Maribacter sp.
GCACTGTCAACCAGTCAGTTAACAGTGCTTTGATACCACTTATAAAGTGGTTCGTCGGGGTGGCAGCATGCCACGTATCGCTACAAATAATTGATTTTCAGTATTTTAATTGTACTTGTCTAAATCAAATCCCGATATGGACACTTGATTCAGATAGTAGCTTTAGAACGTAAACTTTATGTGTGTTTTACTTATTTAAAATTACAAAGAAAATCAATACGATTTAATTGGATTCAAATTCTAAGATTCTTCTAGCATTGCAGTGTATGAAATGTAATTAAAATGAGAAGTATTTATATCAAAATACTGTCCCAAAAATCCTTGTATTTAAGGGGTCTATCAAAAATAAAGTCTCTAAAGAATATCTTCCATATGTACTATGATATTAGAATCCTCGTAGATTTTTTTCATCATACTGGTGTACAATTCTGCAAATCGTTCATCGTTTGCAAGATTGCCGAAAATAGATTCCTGCTGGATAAATGCCAAAGGATTGGTTGGGGTCTGTTTGGCCGCTTTCCGAAGTTCGTTTTCCTTGGCATCAATGATTTCAAGGGACCGACCCTCCTTGTCCATTCCCCTATGGCTATAGTAGCACCATGTGGCAATGACCAAGGTCGCATATTCAATACTTCCTCCACTGGCCAAATTTTCATGAATGGTAGGGATTAAAAATTTCGGCAACTTGGCAGAACTTTCGGAACAAATTCGACTTACGGAATCTTTAATATTGGGATTGGCAAACCGCTCCATCAAACTGTCTTTGTACGCTTCTAGATCGACGCCTTCTATCTCGTCTAGAACAGGGGTAGCCTCTTTGTCCATAAACGCTCTCAGGAAGTCGGCAAAGATTTTATCTTCCATACAGGCATTGATGGTCGGATATCCGTGAATAGCACCTAATATCCCCAAAACGGAATGGCCCGCATTCAGAAGTCGGAGTTTCATTTTTTCGTACGGCTTTACATCGGACACAAATTGTACGCCCACCTTTTCGAATTCGGGTCGGCCGTTGGAAAACTTGTCCTCAACAACCCATTGTATAAAGGGCTCGCAGGTTACCGGCCACGCATCTTTTATGTCGTGGGCCTTTTCCAAATAATCGATATCGGCCTGCGTTGTAACAGGTGTTATCCGGTCTACCATGCTATTGGGAAAACGTACCTCGGTCTCGATCCAATCGGCCAATGTCGCGTCTTGTCTCTTGGCAAATGACAGCAACATTTTACGGGCCATATCGCCATTGTGCTCAATATTATCACACGACATGATCGTAAATGGAGGTAGGTTTGCATCACGACGTTTTTTCAGGGAAGCCGTCAAAAAACCGTATACCGTTCTCGGGTCATCAGAATGTTTCAATTCATGTCGAATATCCGGATTCCCAAAGTCAAATTCGCCGGTAGCGGGATTAAAATTATAGCCCCCTTCGGTAATGGTAAGGGAGACGATTTTCGTGTCCGGATGGGCCATACGTTCTATAACGACCCCTGGGTCATTAAAACCCAATTCGAAATCGATAATCGATCCTATGATTTGGGAATCTATTTTTCCATTGGGATGTTTTACGATAAGGGTATACAGACCGTCCTGTTTTTTTAGAACATCATGTATTTTTTGGTCGCCTTTACGCAGCCCTATTCCGCAAATGCCCCATTCGGAAGCATTGCCCATTTCAATGAGGTGATGTGTATAAAAGGCCTGATGCGCACGATGAAAACCGCCGACACCGATGTGCACCATTCCCATTGAAAGGGTATTTCGATCATAGGTGGGACATGGAATTCTACCGCCGATTTGAGCTAGGTTATTTAGATTCAGTAAAATTGTTTGTGCCATTATGATTCGTTTTTAGATTTTCCGCGCCGTAATGCCCAATAGGCCGTTATGAAGTAAATCACGGTACAGATAAAGCCATATCTATAGAATATTTCGCGATTTTCCAAATACGTATCCTTGTTCGCACTTCCGAACAGTACGATGCAGGCCAGTACCAAGGTAATTATCAGTGCTATGATGGCCATAGTTTTTAGCAGCTTCGAGAAAGACGAGTTGTCTTTTATGGGGTTTTTCTCCGTTTGGGCCTTCTGCTCTTGAAACCTTAAAATGTTTTCATGACGTGCTTTTTCCCGTTTCTCGGCATCCGGGTAGGCTTTTTTTGCGCCATAACGTGCAGCCAAAAATGTATAGACCAAGATGGTAAAAATCCAAGTTGGTATGAATAGATAAAAGAAAGACATTACATCAAGTGCGTTCATTCCAAACCCAAAGATGAGTCCCAGCCCCCAAGAAGCTATTGCCGGGGTGCTGAAGGTCAGTTCGCGATAGGAAGACCAGTAGCGCGTGTATCCGATTCGGGGAAAAATTTGATGTTCGGCGAATACGATAGCACCTACCGGTACTACCAATAACCCTGCGTAGGTTAGCAAGGGAAGTATCTGTGAAAAAACAAAGGGAAAGCAAGCTATTATAATGGTTACCAAACCGACGGTCAAGGTCGTTTTGCGTCTCGAATGGTTGAAGAAGATGGCCTGAGCCGCTAATCCTGCTCGATACAAGTTGGTAATGGCGGTCGTCCATCCTGCTACTATAACGATTACAAAGCCTGACCAACCTAACGCATAGTAAGCCACATCGCCGGGGTCGAGCTCCACAATCGATTTTCCTAAGATAACTGCGGCTCCGGCCCCCATGATACCTGCGGCTATCCAGGCCACATAATGACCGAACATCATCCCGGTGCTGGTCGC
>CAZHJO010000484.1:0-2749 GCA_964532755.1 uncultured Maribacter sp.
GGCCGCAATTATCCACAATGCTTAAATTCATTAAACAGGTGAGTACAGGAAAGCTAAGGGACTATTCCCTAAAGAACTTTCCTATGGAAAAAGATATTGATAAACATGGCAGTATTAATGATGTCATAAAATCAAATCAGTCCTTATTAGTACAAATTGTAAAGGAACCCATTTCTACCAAGGGACCGAGAATCAGTTCTGAGCTTTCATTGGCCGGACGATATTTGGTCATGGTGCCTTTTTCTGAACGCGTATCAGTCTCACAGAAGATTGGGAGTAAAGAAGAAAAAGATAGGCTAAAAAGGCTCGTAAAGAGCATTAAGCCTAAAGGATTTGGTGTAATTATCCGAACAGTTGCCGAAGGCAAGAAAGTCGCTGAGTTAGATAAAGATCTAGAAAACTTGCTGAACAAATGGTCAGCAATGTGTAAGAAATTGTATAAAGCTCCAACCCCTTCAAAAGTGTTGATAGAGCTCAATAGGGCCTCAAGTATCTTAAGGGATGTCTTCAACGATTCGTTTACAGGAATACAAGTTGATGATGGGACACTTTATAATCAGATTAAGGATTATGTACAGGAAATTGCCCCAGGCAAAGAATCTATTGTGAAGTTGTATCGTTCTTCGGTTCCAATTTTTGAAAAATTCGGAATTGAAAGGCAAATAAAAACTTCTTTTGGACGTACTGCTTCCATGAGTAAAGGAGCATATTTGATTATTGAACATACCGAAGCGTTGCATGTAATTGATGTAAATAGTGGTAACCGTTCTAATAAAGCTAAAAATCAGGAAGATACTGCCTTAGAGGTAAATATGTTGGCTGCTTCAGAGATTGCAAGACAATTGCGCTTACGTGATATGGGAGGAATTATCGTTGTTGATTTCATTGACATGGTAAAAGCACCCCACAGAAGAAAGCTTTTTGATCATCTAAGAGAGGAAATGAAAGATGATCGGGCCAAACATAAGATTTTACCCCCAAGTAAATTTGGTCTTGTACAGATAACCAGACAACGGGTACGACCCGAAATGAATATTAAGACAACAGAAGAAGACCCCAATCGTGTGGGTCGGGAGATAGAAGCCCCAATTGTTTTAATAGACAAAATAAATGCAGACCTTGAAAAACTTTTGAAAGGGCCTAAAAAGGATAGTAAGATCACATTGAACATTCATCCTTTTATTGCCGCATATATTACCAAAGGTTTCCCATCTATGCGTTCCAGGTGGTTTATGGAACACAAGAAATGGATCAAGATCCAACCAAGGGATGCATACACGTATCTAGAATACCGTTTTAAAGACGAAAATGGTAAAACCATATATTAAATTAAGAAGCGACTTCGGCAACGGAGTCGCTTTTTTTATGAATTAATTATTTTTGATGCATGCGTTCTATACCTAGTTATACACTTAAAGAAGCCACCAAAAAACTGGAAAGCTATTGTTCGTATCAGGATCGTTGTCATAAGGATGTAGTGACAAAACTCAAGGATATGCGAATGATTTCAGAGGCTATAGACCATATAGTTGCGCATTTGATACAAGAGAATTATTTAAATGAGGAACGATTTTCCAAGGGCTTTGCACGAGGTAAATTCCGAATTAAAAAATGGGGCAGAAATAGGATTATCAACGAACTGAAGCGCAGGGCTATTTCAAAGTACAATATCAAATCGGCATTAGATGAAATCGACCAAGATGATTATATAGAAACCCTGAATATTCTTGCCAAGAAACGATTGGATGCCATTAAAGAAACCAATATTCAAAAAAGAAAAAGAAAACTGGCCGATTATCTATTGTACAGAGGTTGGGAAAGTCATTTGGTATATGGTAAGGTTAAGGAGCTTATTAAATAGTTAGGCCTCGATTGAACTCGACTGCCGAATAATCATCCTTCTCCCATCATTGCACTAGTCCTTGCCACCTCTTAAAATCGCCTGTTCATTCTTCCAGTCAATCCATTTTTGTCCTCGTACCTTTCTCATGAGTCCGTCATAATTACGCATAAAAAAGACATTATAAAACGCAGAAAAGAGATTTCTTGGATTCTTCGCTATCGAGCGCAAGCTCATAGAAAATCCCGGGCTAACATATTTCATATAATGCCAATACCCTTCTGGAATATATAGCACTTCCCCATGGTTCAAATGTGTCTTATAACCTCTTGCATTTTTTAAAGCAGGCCATTTTTCAAAATCAGGATTTGCAAAGTCAATACTTTCATGGGCAATCAATGAATGTGGTATTTTGTATAGGTGCTTACTTTCAGATTGGGCGAACAAAATACACTCTTTTTTTCCTTCAAAATGAAAGTGGAAAATATTGGCTAGATCAATGTCAAAATGCATGAAAGTGTGTGAATCCCTACCGCCAAAAAAAAGCATCGGTAATTTTTTCATCAATCTTAAACCAAGATCGGGGTATTCAAAATCCTTTTGTAATTCGGGAATCTCCTTTAAAATATTCCACAAAAAAATACGGTATTTGGTGGGCTCTTTTTGAAGCAGGTCTATATAATCAGCCATCTTCATTTTTGCATGAGGTTCATTAAACCCATCTTCGTGATGAACCGGTCTATCATCATACAAGGGCACTTCCTTATGCCCTGCAATCTCCCGCATATAATTCAAGTTCCATTTAGAGAATGCAGGCCAGTCATCAATTAACCGCTCAATAACGACTGGTTTTTGAGGCTTAAAATACTTTTTGATAAAAGCCTCTTTGGAAATGGTTTTTACCCTTGG
>CAZHJO010000485.1:0-2735 GCA_964532755.1 uncultured Maribacter sp.
TGTTCAATTGCAAATAGCTTTCAACGGTAGACGGACTAAAGAACAGTACACCTTTAACATTTTGACCAACTTCAACGGGCGATAATTTAGTTTTATAAGCCTCAATTTCATTGACAATAATATTGTTTTTGGTTAATATACTTGGCAGTTCATCCAAACGAATATTACTACAGAAATAAGTTACTTCAGTTCCTTCTAAATAGTCCACCATGTATTCTGCCAATTTCTTGGCATTCTTACTAAAATGCTTCACTTTACCAATACGTCTTTCAATCAAACGTTTGGTTCTACGGCCTACACAATAAATGTTCTTGAATTTGAGTTCAGCTGCACTCACATTGGTCAATAGGGCCTCAACCGCATTTTTACTGGTAATGACAACATTATCTATTTCGGTCCTTAGAATTTTTATTGGAATCCTGGTCGGACTCGTTCTAATAAAATCCTCGGATTCTACTTGAATACCATCCAGAAAAGCAAGTCTTTGATCTTGTGTCAATTTTTTGGTTGCAAACACATCCGTATTATGAGTATCGCTTGCTATTTCACCCATCAGGTGTTTGCCGCCACGGCTTAGAATGCTGTTGGCACAATCACGTGCAATATGCTCATGCTTACCAAGAGGAGCGGAAAATTCGGCTTCCAGTTTTTTTGTACCATCAAGAGATAATAATACCCCTTTTAAGTTTACCGCTTCTTTATGATTTATGTAGGCCAAAGCACCAATTGGAGCCGTACAACCCCCCTCTAAGAGGCGTAGAAACTCTCGCTCAAGCCCAGTGCATATTTCAGTAGCTTCATGATTCAGTTCTAAGCAGGCTTCGCGAACAAATTCATCATTTTCCAAAGCAACTATCATTATAGCTCCTTGTGCCGGTGCCGGGACCATCCATGTAAGACCAATCGTGTTTTCATGTTCAAGGCCGATACGATCTAGGCCCGCAGCAGCGAAAATGGCGCCGTTCCAGTCATTGTCCCTTAACTTTTGCATGCGACTGTTCATATTTCCACGAAGGTTGACAATGGTATGGGTAGGATATCTGTTTAACCATTGGGCTTTTCTGCGAAGACTACCTGTGGCGATAATGGCGTCCCTACTTGCTAAAAATTCCTCGTTATCCTTAAAAGCCAGAATATCGAGATAATTGGCACGTTCCAAAACGGCTGCCTGCACAATGCCAAGTGGTAGAGCCGTAGGCACGTCTTTCATAGAGTGTACGGCAATATCTATAGCACCATTGAGCATGGCCATATCCAAGGTTTTGGTAAAGATCCCGGTAATCCCAAGTTCGTAAAGGGGTTTGTCCAATACCAAATCACCAGTTGATTTTACAGGGACAAGGGCTGTTTCATATCCCAATGTTTCAAGTTTGCTCTTAACGGTATTCGCCTGCCATAACGCCAATTCGCTATCGCGGGTACCAATTCTTATGATCTTGCTCATTGGGAATTTGATTCTAGCTGAAAAACTTTTCGGATAAGCGCTAAACTTTCGTCTGCTTCTCCGTTGGCATCCTTAAGGTGATTGGCGAACTGTTTGGTTATTTTTTGAATGATACGGTCAGATATAACATCGGCCTGTTCAGAATTGAAGTTGGAGAGCTTTTTGGACTGATAGTCGAGTTCTTCCTCTTTCATGGTATTCAACTTCTTCTTCAAAGCCTTAATGACCGGGGCGAATTTTCGAGTTTCCAACCATTGGATGAATTCACGCTTTACATCTTCGATGATCTCCTCGGCTTGTGGAACAAATTGTTTTCTGCGCTCCAAGGTTTCATCGGTCATTTGGGATAAAAGATCCAAGTGGATTAGAGTTACATTGTCGATTTCAGAAACATCATCAGCAACATTCTTTGGGATGGATAAATCCAAGATCAATAGTGGTTTTTTAGGATAGATCAATTCTTTGGAAACGGTAGGCGATTGCGCCCCAGTGGCCACGACCAATATATCTGAATTACGGATTTCAGTCTGTAGATCCCCATAATCCTTTACCAGCAAATTGAACTTTCCTGCCATTTTTTCTGCCTTGTCCTTGGTTCGGTTTATTAAGGTGATATGGGAGTTATGGGTATGTTTTATTAGGTTTTCGCAGGTATTTCTTCCAATTTTACCCGTACCAAAGAGTAAAATGTTCTTACTGGAGATGTCCTCAATATTTTTTAGGATATATTGCACCGAAGCGAAAGCAACAGAGGTGGCACCTGAAGAAATTTCGGTTTCGTTTTTTATGCGCTTACTGGCCTGAATTACCGAATTGGTTAGCCTTTCAACGAAAGGATTGGCAATATCATGCTTTTTAGACCTATTGAAGCTTTGTTTTAATTGACTTATAATCTCAAAATCGCCTAATATTTGGCTGTCCAAACCCGTACCAACGCGAAACAAATGCGAAATAGCCTCATTATTTTTGTATACGTAAGCAACCTCCTGAAATTCTTCGATAGTACCTTGCGTATTGTCGCACAGTAGCTTTATCAATTGAAATGGATGCTGGGCAAAACCGTGCAATTCAGTACGATTACAGGTAGAGGTAACCAGTAGTCCATCTAATTCCTGGGCCTTGGCCTGTACTAGTAAATTTTCCATAGCCGCTGAATCAAGGCTAAAATTTCCTCGAACAACTGCGTCGGCCTTTTTGTAATTAAGACCAATGGTATAAAATGAATTATGTTTGGAAATGTGGTAGGCTTTCATAAATACGTTCGAACGTGCACAAAAATATAGGCATCATT
>CAZHJO010000486.1:0-2734 GCA_964532755.1 uncultured Maribacter sp.
TGGTTCTCTTACCTTCGGCATTAGGGATTACAACAGGCTCGTTACCTTCCATTACAGAAACGCAGGAGTTGGTCGTACCCAAATCTATACCTATAATTTTGCTCATTATGTCTATTTTAAAATATTAGTGCTTATTTTTTGTGTCGGTATGTGAATGACAAACAATATGCCAAGAGCCGGCAACCTGACATGATGTCATTTAATAACTATATCCGCTTTTGGTATCGAAACTAAGGAAAGGTAATGCTTGTAATACGAAATCTAGTCTTTCAAAATTAAACATATTTCGAGGTATCTATAATCCATTATGGAAGAATAATCGTGATGAAAGTGATGTAAGCTTATGATAAAGAAAACCTTTGTATTCATTTTATTTCTGTAGTCTATTACGGTAAAAGCGGAACATATCACTCCAAAATTCCATGAAATGATAGTAAGGGCCAATACTATCGTCCAAAGGGTAATTCTCTGCATCGATGATGATGTAATTGAATTGTTCAATAGATTACCAGTATTACCCGAAATCTTACGTATTTTTAGGTCAGTTTTACGCACCATGAAAATACTGTAACTAATTATTCGTTAT
This sequence comes from uncultured Maribacter sp., assembly GCA_964532755.1. GTDB lineage: Bacteria > Bacteroidota > Bacteroidia > Flavobacteriales > Flavobacteriaceae > Maribacter_A. Next base: position 587 of record CAZHJO010000486.1, read on the forward strand.
TTGTGGGTACCTATTATATTTATTGGGTCGAGCTTCAGTCAAATCTTTCATAAGAGAAGTTGATTCTGGTTGAATACAATGGGTATTACCCATGAAACTGATTTAATAGTCGAATTACGGATCAAGTCTATTTCTTTCAGCGTTATATGCAAATATTTGAATTATGAAAAACTTACAATTACGTATTCTCTTTATCTGCTTTATCTTACTAATAAGTGCATGTAAACAGGAAAAGACCACAGAATCCAAAGCCATTAGCGTTTCACCAAAGGCCTCAGAATTCTATAATGTTCCGGTTTTTGAAAATGACAATCGCTCGAAAAAGATAAAAAAGCTCGCACCCGAAATACAAAAGATAATCGCTGAACATGCCGAATCGAATAAAATACCGGGCATAGCTTATGGCATAGTCGTGGACAATGAATTAACCATCGCTGCAGCAACCGGCCTAATCAATCGAGAGACCAATCGCAATGCAGAAACAACTTCCTCCTTTCGAATTGCATCAATGACAAAGAGTTTCACCGCAATGGCCATATTAAAGCTAAGGGATGAAGGAAGATTATCGCTAAGCGATCCTGTGGGCGAGTACATTCCTGAGATGAATTTCTTGGAATACCTTACCGATGATTCTTCTGCTATCGATATTGAAAATCTCTTAACCATGACGGGGGGATTACCGGAAGATAACCCATGGGGAGATAGGCAACTAGATGAAACCAATCTAATGCTCATAAATCTCATAGAGCAAGGCCTATCTTTTTCTAATGTCCCCTCCCATCATTTTGAATACAGCAATACAGGTTATGCACTGCTTGGTAACATTATTACACGTATCTCTGGAATACCCTATCAAGACTATATACGGGAAAATATTTTCCAACCACTAGGTATGCTTAATACCTACTGGGAATTTGAAAAGGTTCCCAAAGAACAATTGGCAGTAGGATATCGATGGGAAGATGAGCAATGGAAATTAGAACCGATGCTCCATGATGGATCCTTTGGTGCCATGGGCGGACTGATTACATCTATCGAGGATTTTAGCAAATATGTTAGTTTTCACCTTTCGTCCTGGCCTCCAAGGAGTGGTGAGGAATCTGGCCCAATCAAAAGAAGTACACTTAGGGAAATGCATACTCCACAATTTGCTGGATTACATTCAGAAGCAACCGATTTTAATGGAGACCCATGTGCTGTGATATATGGTTATGGGTATGGATTAAGTATTTCCAAAGATTGTAGAACTTTGATAAGAGTTCGACATGGCGGGGCGCTTCCAGGATTTGGTAGCAATTACATCTTTTACCCTGAATATGGCATAGGAATAATGGCCTTTGGAAACTTAACATATACGGGGCCATTGCCATCGGACAAAATTGAAAAGCTACTATTTGAAACCGCCGAAATAGAGCCACGTTATCTTCCCATATCCAACATATTATCGAAGCGTCAGGAGCAAGTACAACAATTGATCCAAACCTGGGATCCCGAATTGGAAAAGGAAATTGTTGCTGGGAACTTATATCTTGATGAGTCCCGCGAGCATCGTATGAAAACATGTAATGAAATATTCGTAAAAGCAGGGGATATCAAAAAAATAGATGATATAGTACCCTGGAACCAGTTGAGGGGAATTTTTAAAGTGCATGCTCAACATGGTATCATTCAAGTTTACTTTTCCCTGACCCCTGAAAAAAATCCCAAGGTGCAGGACCTCTATGTTTCATATGAACCGAATAAAAAACAATGATGATCTGCTCGCTCACTACAACTTGGAAGCCTCACGGAATACATAGATGGTAATTTAAAGATATGCTTTAGCACTCATGAAAAGACTGCAACTCATCATTTGTTTTTTAGTATTGCCTACCTCAATTTTATTTAGTCAAATTACAGATAGACCTTCCCTTAAAGCCGGCAAACTTCGAGGCGTAATTAAAATAGATGGTCTGTTGGATGATCCTGATTGGCAAAATGCACCGTTCATAGATAAATTCCTAACTACAGAACCTACGGAAAAAGTACGGATTTACGATACCAGTTATCACTATACCGAAAAAAGAAGTGATGAAGAAAAACGAAAAGTATTGGTAGATTATCGAGTTGGAGATATTCAAATTCCTAAAATCCCAATGATAGAAGCCT
>CAZHJO010000487.1:0-2730 GCA_964532755.1 uncultured Maribacter sp.
CGATGTAGTGAACAAGAAGTCGTTGAGGGATATTATCGGTAAGATCTTGGCGGTAACAGATGTGCCTACTACAGCAGAATTTTTGGATAAGATCAAAACAATGGGCTATGAGTTTGCTTTCAAAGGTGGCCTTTCTTTCAGTTTGGGTGACATTATCATTCCACCTGAAAAGCATACTATGATCGATGATGCCAATGTTCAGGTAGATGGTATTATGGCCAACTATAACATGGGTCTAATCACCAATAACGAACGTTACAATCAAGTAATCGATGTTTGGACTTCGACAAACGCCATGTTGACCGAATTGGCAATGAAACGTATTCGTGAAGACCAACAAGGATTCAACTCTGTGTATATGATGTTGGATTCTGGTGCTAGGGGCTCCAAAGAGCAGATTCGTCAGCTTACGGGTATGCGTGGATTAATGGCCAAGCCTAAAAAATCGACAGCAGGTGGAGGCGAAATTATTGAAAACCCAATCCTTTCGAACTTTAAGGAAGGACTTTCGATTTTGGAATATTTTATTTCTACGCACGGTGCGCGGAAAGGACTGGCGGATACGGCCTTGAAAACTGCTGATGCAGGTTACTTGACAAGGCGTTTGGTTGATGTTTCGCAAGATGTGATCATTAATATCGATGATTGTGAAACGCTTCGCGGTATCGCGGTGGAATCCTTAAAGAAAAACGAGGAGATTGTCGAGACTTTGGGTGAAAGAATTTTGGGTAGGGTTTCCCTGCATGATGTACATAATCCATTAACTGACGAACTTTTAGTGACTGCAGGACAGCAGATTATGGAGGAGGATGTCAAGAATATCGAGGCGTCCCCAGTAGAGAAGATCGAAGTGCGTTCTGCGTTGACATGTGAAGCCGAAAAAGGCATTTGTGCCAAATGTTATGGTAGAAACCTTTCAACCAACAAAATGGTGCAAAGGGGTGAAGCGGTCGGTGTGGTTGCCGCGCAATCTATTGGTGAACCAGGTACGCAGTTAACACTTCGTACGTTCCACGTTGGGGGTATTGCAGGTAACATTTCCGAAGACAATAAGTTAAGTGCCAAATTTGATGGTATTGCTGAAATTGAGGACCTTAGGACGGTTAAAGGTGAAGATGGAGAAGGTAAAGCAGCCAATATTGTTATTTCAAGAACATCCGAAATTAAAATAGTCGATGCCAAGACTGGTATTACACTTAGTACCAACAATATTCCTTATGGTTCGCAGTTGTTCATTAAAAATGGTGCTAAGATCAAAGGTGGGGATGTTGTTTGTCAATGGGATCCATATAACGGGGTAATCGTTTCTGAATTCCCGGGTAAAATTGCCTATGAGAATATTGAGCAGGGGGTTACATACCAGGTAGAGATAGATGAGCAAACTGGTTTTCAAGAGAAGGTTATCTCTGAATCCAGGAACAAAAAGCTAATTCCTACTTTGTTGATTATGGGGGCCAAGGATGAAGTTTTACGTTCGTATAACCTTCCCGTTGGTTCACACCTTATGGTAGATAATGGCGATAAGATCAAGGAAGGTAGGATTTTGGTGAAAATACCTCGTAAGTCCGCTAAGGCTGGAGATATTACAGGTGGACTTCCAAGAGTTACCGAATTGTTCGAAGCTCGGAATCCATCAAATCCAGCAGTAGTATCCGAAATCGATGGTGTAGTTTCTTTTGGAAAGATAAAAAGAGGTAACCGAGAGATTATTATTGAATCCAAATTGGGTGAAATCAAGAAATACTTGGTAAAATTATCCAATCAGATTCTGGTGCAAGAGAATGATTATGTTCGTGCAGGTATGCCACTTTCAGATGGTTCAATAACTCCGGAGGATATACTTTCAATAAAGGGACCTTCTGCCGTACAACAGTATTTGGTTAATGAAGTACAGGAAGTATATCGTTTACAAGGGGTGAAGATCAATGACAAACATTTCGAGGTTGTTGTCAGACAAATGATGAGAAAAGTTCGAATTGAAGATCCAGGAGATTCTATCTTCCTTGAAAATCAGTTGGTTCATAAATCTGATTTCATTACTGAAAACGATGAGATATTTGGCAAAAAAGTCGTTGTTGAACCTGGTGAATCGGAGAATTTAAGAGCCGGACAAATTATTTCTGCCCGTGAACTTAGAGATGAAAACTCTGTACTTAGAAGAGCCGATAAAACACTGGTAGAGGCTAGAGATGCCGTTGCGGCAACAGCTACGCCTATTCTTCAAGGAATTACGAGAGCGTCTTTACAGACTAAATCATTTATCTCCGCTGCTTCATTCCAGGAAACTACTAAAGTATTGAACGAAGCTGCTGTTAGTGGTAAAGTCGACACTCTTGAAGGATTAAAGGAAAATGTAATTGTGGGGCATAAAATACCTGCAGGTACAGGTATGCGTGACTATGAAAGCATCATTGTTGGTTCCAAGGAAGAATATGATGAGATTATGGCTCGTAAAGAAGCTTTGAAATTTTAATCGATAATCATGAGTGATAAAGATCAAAAACAAAAACAGATTAACATAGAATTGGATGAAAAGACGGCCGAAGGGACTTATTCCAATTTAGCTATCATTAATCGTTCTGTTTCTGAATTTGTAGTTGATTTTATTAGTATGATGCCAGGTGCACCAAAAGCGAAGGTTAAAAGTAGAATTGTACTTACGCCCCAGCATGCCAAGAAATTTTTAAAGGCATTGGGTGATAATGTAAGTAGATTTGAAAAGGCACATGG
>CAZHJO010000488.1:0-2725 GCA_964532755.1 uncultured Maribacter sp.
GGACTTTATATGACCCATGATGGTGGAAAGAACTGGAAAAAACTGACGGAGAAAGATGGATTGCCAAAAGGGGATTTGGGAAGAATCGGCATGGCCATTGCCCCAAGCAAGCCTAATGTGGTTTATGCACTTATTGAGGCTAAAAAGAATGCGTTGTACAAATCGGAAGATGGCGGTTTTAAATGGAAAAAAATCAACGACAAATCAGATATAGGCAATAGGCCTTTTTACTATTCAGAAATCTATGTGGATCCGCAAAACGAGAATCGAGTTTATTCTGTTTTTACCTATGTAAATGTATCACAGGATGGGGGTAAGAACTTTTCTGAACTGATGCCTGCGTATGGCGTTGATAACGGGGTGCACCCTGATCACCACGCATGGTGGATTCATCCTAAAAATGGCCAGTTCATGATAAATGGCAATGATGGTGGACTTAACATTACCCGGGATGGAGGTAAATCTTGGCGTTTCATCGGGAATTTACCTGTTGCCCAATTTTATCATATAAATACCGATAATGAATACCCCTACAATGTTTATGGCGGTATGCAGGACAATGGTTCTTGGAGAGGTCCTGCCTATGTTTGGAGAGATCAGGGTATCCGCAATAGCTACTGGCAGGAAATTAGTTTTGGAGATGGATTTGATGTTGTGCCCGATAAGGAAGATTCAAGATATGGTTACACAATGAGCCAACAGGGTTTTGTACAACGTTATGACCATGTTACCGGGAACAACTATATCGTACGCCCTACGCCACCCGATGCAAAAACCAAACTTCGTTTTAATTGGAATGCGGCCATAGGGCAAGATCCATATGATAATAAAACGGTCTATTTTGGCAGTCAATTTGTGCATAAGAGTACTGACAAAGGATTAACATGGGAAGTAATTTCACCGGATTTAACCACGAATGATCCGGAAAAACAAAAACAAGGAGATAGTGGTGGGTTGACGATGGACGCCACTGGTGCAGAAAACCATTGTACTATTTTGGTTATTGAACCATCAACCCTTGAAAGAGATATGCTTTGGGCAGCAAGTGATGACGGTCGTGTTCATTACACTCAAAATGGAGGTGCCAATTGGACGGAAGTTACCCAAAACATAAAAGATTTACCAAAAGGCAGTTGGGTGGCCCAAATTAAAGCATCACTTAAAAACAAGGGCGAAGCACTTTTAATTGCAAACGACTACCGTAGATTCAATTATACACCTTATGCGTACCGCACCACAAACTACGGAAAGACTTGGAATCGAATTGTTGACGGTACTGATGTAGAGAGCTATACACTTTCTATCGTAGAGGACATTGAAAATCCTAATTTGATATTTTTAGGAACGGATGACGGACTCTATATTTCTTTCAACGCAGGCATTAATTGGCAAAAATGGACAGCGGGCTACCCTACTGTTTCCACCAAGGATTTGGTGATACAAGCGAGGGAACATGACCTGGTCATAGGAACTTTCGGTCGTGCTGCTTGGGTTTTGGATGATATTCGTCCGCTAAGAGCACTGGCGGATGATATGTCGATACTTCAAAAGGATATTAAAGTATTTGAACCTCCTATAGCCTATCAAGCGGCATATCAACAGCCGACCGGTAGTCGATTTGGCGGGGATGCCTTATACAACGCTGAAAATAAAAAGTCAGGTGCTATGATTACTTACTATCTTAAGGAAGGGAAGAAAAAATCAGTTGACAAAAAAGAAGATACCGCTTCCCCCAAAAAAGAATCTGATAAAGAAGAGGATACTTCAAAGGAAGATACAACCAAAGAAAAATTGACCGGTGTCCAGAAAAAAGATTCCATCATGTTCGAATTTTATAATGGAGAGAAGTTAATAAGGACCATTAAGAAAAAAACGCCAGAAAAAGCGGGATTCCATCGTATTTATTGGGGTATGGATGAAAAAGGCCCGGATAGGCCTTCAAGAAAAATTTCCAAGGATAAAAATGAGCGCGGTGGTATTAATGTAAAACCAGGAACGTATCGAATCAAAGTTTCATATGGGGAAATGAGTGATGAGACTATGATCGAGGTAAAACCTGACCCGAGATTAAAAACATCAATGGCTTCTATCAACGAGGTGTACGAAACATCGAAAAAACTGAATATATTTACCCAGACTGCTGCCGACGCCGTAAAACAATTGGTTGAGAGCAAAATTGTTGCCAGTAAATATCAAAAAGAATTGAAGGAGCTTGATGAGGAAAAGTATAAAGACCAAATAAAGGGATCAAAAGAAATTATTAAGGAAATTGACTCGATTATTGCACTTTATTTAGGTAAAGAAGACAAACGGCAAGGTATTACAAGAAATCCTGATGTTACCGTGATCCAGCGTATAAGGAACGCAAGTCGCTATACCAGCTCGCGCAAAACCGGCATCACGGCTACTGAACGAAGACTTATCCAGTTTGCAGCAGATGATTTAAAAAACGCATTACAAAAAACCAATGCGTTCTTCGCGGATAAATGGAAAACTTACCGAGAAGAAATTGAAAAACAAGCGTTGTCACCCTTTAAGGAGGTAAAAACTTTCAATCTGAACTAAAAATACAGAAGACTACAATAATATATACCTCCCATTGAAACATGGTTGGGTTCATTATCAATTAAAAACTATAACATCATGAGAAAACCATTTGTATTCATTCTTACAATCGCCCTATTGATGGGGTGCAAAGAAAAAAAAGAGATTGAACCGAGCATTG
>CAZHJO010000489.1:0-2721 GCA_964532755.1 uncultured Maribacter sp.
GCCATATTACTACAGGGCAATTCACGAGCGAAATTATTGTTTCGGTGATTTTTACCTTTTTGACACGTTCATAGTTGGGGAAATACACGAGGACGTATTGTTTTCATGGAAAGAACATGGCAAGCTAATTGCCGAGGAATTATCCAATCTTTACGATAGTAATGGTAAGGATATAATCTATATTTCAAATCGTGTTCATGACTATTCCGTAATTCCCATGGACTGGAAGAAATTCTATAAATTTAGTTACAATTTGAAGGCCTATGGTATTGTCAGCTATACCAAAACAGGCTTTTTTAACGCAATGATTGAACGAATGTTCGTAAGTTCCAAGCTACGATGGTTCAATTCATTGGAAGATGCCGTCAAATGGGTAAGTACCATTTCGAAATCAAATGTAATGGAACCCAGAAAAACTAGAGCCCCCATTTAATTGATGCACTGTTAAAAATCTTCTAGACTATTAAGTTTTTGATTTGGAATGCAATTTCCCAATTCATTGAACCACTTCAATCCAATTTCCTTTCGACCTCGCTTCGTAATCATTATCATACATAGCCTCAGCTTGAACCCCGGGCAAATAGTATTGCCCCAAATATGAAGCATTCAATAACACCCTAAAGGTTTTTGTTTCATTCTTTTTCATATCAAAATAAAAATTGGCCCTATCATCCCGAATGTCAGTATGGTCTACTTCATTTTGGGCGAATTCACCAAAATCGGTAAACCGGGTATTCACAATCTCCCAGCCACTAGGGAAAATTTCCATTAAGGCCACATTTTCAATTATGTTAGCCGTAGTATTGGTCAATGTTACCTCGGCAACAAAATCGGTTCCTTGCCTGATTTTGGTAACATCAATAGACGAGCCATCCCTTCCCTTGTACATTGTACTTACCATTAGATTGCGTTGTTCTTCCTTTTCTTTTCCAATTGGCAATATTCCGTTATTCAAAACACTCACATAAAGGGTGTTTTGTTCCGAATTTGTTATGGTCACGCTATTGTTGCCATCCTTGATCTTCAGGTCACGATTTGCCATAGTCTTCGCTGAATTTACCTTATCCGAAGTACCATTAAGGTTTATTTCGGCATTGATTCCTTTACCTCCTACCATTTCGGCAAATTTCGCCATGGCCAGGAGACCATAGGCTGTACTTTGAGTGCTCATCCATCGTTTTTCACTTAACCTTTGGGCAACGGTTTTGGCCATTTCCTGTGCTTTGGCCTTTTCCTTCATCAATACCAAAGTTTCCAAGGCCATAGCCCTATTCCTACTTTCAGAACCATAGGTTTGATAGTTATGCAAATAATTACTGAAATCCAAAGAGGCATTGGACAATAGCACTTTTGCCACCCTGATCTGACCTACCAAGGCATAGGTCGCCGCCAAGCGGTATTTTGATTCATTGGAAAGGTCTCTTGTCTCCCTTAATCGATTCATCGAGGCGATGTCCGCATTTCCTGATAGTGCCAAGGTGTATAATCTATAGGCCTGTGCCAAATCTGAATGGCCAGATCCACTTCGCCATTGTTTGGCGACTTGTTGTTGATAGCCTACCCAATTTAATTTAAAACCGATAGGTAACACATACCCTTTCTTTTCTGCCTCTAATAAGAAATGCCCCGCGAAAGTAGTACCCCAATCGTTTACACGACCATGTCCTGGCCAGAAAGAGAAACCCCCGTTGGGTAATTGATAGCCACCTAAACGCTGAATGGCATTTTCAACATGCATTTGTACTTTGCTTTTTCGATTGCTGTCCAAATCAAAAATATCCGATAAGAACAATTGTGGAAAAGCCGCCGAGGTTGTTTGCTCAACACACCCATGCGGATAACGGATCAAATATTTCATTCGACTATTAAAATTCATAGGGGGTAAAGTTGAGAATTCAATTTGGGCAGAATTACTACCTGCTATTCCGAACGTTACCAAGTCAATGGTCTCACTTCCATTGGCATCCAGAACTATATTCTGTACAGTTGAAGTCATTGGATTTGGATTGACCACATCTATCGGAATTTCAAAGGAAGCATTTTGCCCATTTCCTGAAGCTTCCACAACAATTTTACCAATACCCTTAAATTCGGCTACATCCAAATCAAAATAGACCATCTTTTCATCGGGTTGGGTAAAAGTCACGGTTCTGGTAGCCGGCCCATCAATCACAAATGATTGATCTTGTTTGATCCTTACGGTTACATTTTTCACTTTCTTTTCCATAGCAAAAACAGTTACAGGCAGGGTAACTTTCTCCCCTGGCGTTATTTTACGCGGTAAGGAGGCTAAAACCATTAAGGGTTTACGAACCGCAGTAGTTTTTTCTGCCTTTCCATAAGCTTCTGTTATATCTTCGCCAGCAATGACCATAGTGCGCACTGAACCCACATATTTAGGTATCCTTATCTTGTGCGATTGGGTCTGCCCTGCTTTCAATTCAAAGGGTCCTAGATGAACCACCATAGGTTCAAACCTATTCGCTTTTTTATTTTTTGCACCGACCAGTTGACCATCCCCACCTATCGCGAACACTTGGTTTATACGGCCTCCAAAAGCACCAATTACATCGTCATAGACATCCCATGTTCTTACGCCAAGGGCTTCATGTGCATAGAACGAAATCCATGGATCTGGTGTTTTGAATCGAGTTAAATCCAATAACCCTTCATCAACAATGGCTATGCTGTATGTCATCGATTTCCTATTTGCTTCACTCA
>CAZHJO010000490.1:0-2719 GCA_964532755.1 uncultured Maribacter sp.
GCGACGAGTTTCTTCATTTGGATCAGGCCAATCATTTGGCTTGGGGGTATTTTTCGGTTCCCCCTGTTACATCCTGGATTTCGTCAATAATACAACTATTGGGTAATTCAGTTTTCTGGATCAAATTTTTCCCAGCACTATTCGGGGCATTTACGATCATAGTTGTCTGGAAGACCATTGAAGAACTAAAAGGTAATACCTTTGCCCTGCTTTTAGGCGCCACATGCGTTCTGTTTTCGGCCCTGCTAAGATTAAATACCCTCTATCAACCAAACTCTTTGGATGTATTGTGTTGGACCACTTTCTTTTACTTGGTCATAAAGTACATTAATACGGAAGAACAAAAATGGCTCTATGCAATCGCATTTGTTTTCGCTATTGGCTTTCTGAACAAATACAATATGGTTTTTTTACTTTTAGGACTGGTCCCGGCGGTTTTATTGACCCGACAGCGAAAGGTATTAAAAACTAAAGGTTTTTATTTGGCTATTCTCCTGGCGTTGGTCCTTATCTTACCTAACATTCTCTGGCAGTACCAACAGAATTTTCCTGTAATCCGTCACCTAAAGGAATTATCCGATACACAATTGGTCCATGTTGACCGGATAGGTTTTTTAACCTCCCAATTGCTTTTTTTCTTTGGATCATTGTTGGTTATTCTTTCTGGTTTTTATGCACTCTTATTTTACAAGTCCTATAAAGACTATCGTCTCTTCTTTTGGGCATTTTTGTTTACAATGGGCTTTTTCCTCTATTTGAAGGCGAAAGATTATTATGCCATTGGTCTCTATCCCGTCTATATTGCTTTTGGTGCTGTCTTTTTAGGTAATGAACTACAGCAGGGGTGGAAGAAATACCTGGGATATGTCTTGATTGCCTTCCCGATTCTGTTTTTTATTCCCATGTATAATTTGGTTTTTCCCAATAAGAGCCCTGAGTACATTATTGAAAATGCAGAACGTTACAAAGCCATGGGAATGTTGCGCTGGGAAGATGGGAAGGACCATGAACTCCCCCAGGATTTTGCAGATATGTTGGGTTGGAAAGAATTGGCCTTAAAAGTGGACAAAGCGTACTCCAATATTCCCAATCCTAATCAAACACTGGTCTTATGTGATAACTATGGGCAGGCAGGTGCCGTGAATTTCTATTCAAAAAAGGGTATTCAGGCAGTATCTTTCAGTGCAGATTACATCAATTGGTTCAATTTGGATCAACAATACACCAACCTCATTAGGGTAATAAACTATCGAGAAAGGGAGAAAGAGTTTACGGAAACCAGTGCTTACTTTAAAACCGCTGTGGTCGTGGATTCAATTGCTAATAAATTTGCAAGGGAAAAGGGCACGACCATTTGCATATTTATTGATGCAAAGGGCGATGTTAATGAGGTTATTAGGAGCGAGATCAATGAACGTTTGAACAACCATTGACAACTGAATTGGATACTACGAAAATCAGTGCACACAATTAAAGAAATGAAAGAGGTCGATGCTATTTTAATCGATATGGAACTGTAATACTAGCACAGATGAAGATATTTAAACACCAACTTTGGCATTTTTTAATACTTTTTGCCTTGTTGGCATTTTTGTACAATTATGTTTGTGGGGATCCGATAGTTCTCAAAGGGGAATTATGGGGCATTAGTACCATAACATGGTTTATATTGGCTCTTTTAAGTCCAATCGTTCATCAATTATATGTGTTGCTTTGCTGGCGATATGAACTGTATAATAGCAGCATTTCTAACTTCTTTGGGATGGAAAAAGGATTCAGTCTATATAAAAAAGGGTTTGCCATTTTAATTCTTTCACGACCAATTACCATTATTTTATTGGCCATTTCAAACGCGTATACCTTGCCCATTAATCCCTTGCTTTCTTTTGTGCTATCTGGGGTACTACTACTCCCTGCTATTTATCTCTTCTACTCCGTAAAAAAGTATTTTAGTTTTGATAAGGCTTTTGGGATGGATCATTTTTATCCTGAAAAATTTAAAAACGAGCCAATGGTAAAACAAGGTATTTTTAAATATTCGGCTAATGCAATGTATGTCTTTGGGTTTATGGCTCTTTGGGTGCCGGGTATTCTGCTACAGTCGAAAGCAGCATTACTATTGGCAATATTCAATCATATATACATCTGGGTCCATTATTATTGCACCGAATTGCCCGATATGAAAATAATCTATAAAAAAGATGGTTTATAAGTACTTGAATACATTTAACGGATGCAGACGAATGAAAATAACAAAATTGGTTTTCAACGCTTTACTGGTCACTCTTTTATCTACGTCCTGTAATTCAAAACAGGACAGTGAATTGACAACAATACCTGATTATCATCCCGATGACCAGGCACTCCATGACACTATTGTTGCCATGGATAAGGCATATTTTGATGCCTACAACACTTGTGATCTGAAAACGCAAACTGCATTATATTCAGAGGATATTGAATTTTATCATGATCAAGGCGGGGTAATGACCGTAAAAGGGGATATTATGGATGCCATTGAAAAAAACATTTGCGGGAAGGTCTCCCGCGAATTGGTTGAAGGCAGTATGGAGGTATATCCTATCAAGGATTATGGTGCCGTGCAAATGGGGTATCATAAATTCCACAATAATCAAGAGCCCAACGCTCCATCCAAACCGAGTAAATTCATTGTACTTTGGCAATATGCTAATGATGCATGGAAAATTACGAAAGTCAT
>CAZHJO010000491.1:0-2716 GCA_964532755.1 uncultured Maribacter sp.
CCGCTATGGCTTCATCAAAATCCAATCCTTCGGATACAATACCTGCAACGTTGTTTAAATGACCGAAACTATCAATTTGAGCTCCTTCAACCATTAAGAAAAAGGGTTTGTTCTTGTTCTGAAAAAATTGCAATGCATTTCTGGTTGCTCGAGATAACATGTTACCACGCCCTTTTAAAACGCTAGGCACTTCCGTTTCTGATATAAAATACCCAACCCTATCTTTTTTACTCTGTCCAACTGAACTTATGTCCTTCAATATGGTAAACTTTTTGGATATTCCTTTATTTTGAAAATCCTTTGAACCTCCACCAATAAATAAGGAAAGCTTACTTTGCAACAGATCTTTGGCAATTTCCAGTGTATCTGATCTGTCTATTTGATGGGCGTAAAAAGAGGCAGGGGTAGCACCAGTCATCTTATCAGTAGTAATGCATCCTGATAAAAATCCATGTTCGGAAAGTAATTCTGTGATATTGAGTAAGGGTTTTTGGGAAGAATCAATCCCAATGGCTCTGTTGTTTGTTTTTGATCCTGTTGCCAAAGCTGTACCAGCTGCAGCCGAGTCGGTTGTAAAATCATCGGCCGATTGCGTCTTCAGAAGTCCGATACTTTTTAGCTGTGTAAGGGTCGATTTTCCGCCATTGGCCAAAGTGGATGCAGAAATTTGGGCGAGTCCGTTACCATCACCTATTAGTAATATAACATTTTGTATCGGTATATTTTTTTGGTCTGATGCAAAAGTAGGGCTGTAGATTTTTAAAATGTTCTTATTATGATAAATCCGATGGTTTATGGTTTTTAAATAAGTAGATGCCCTACGGGGCATGTCTGTATTTATAAAATCGACCCCTAAATCCCTGAGTGCTTTCCACGCAGTTTTAGAGTCCGGTGTGGCCCAAAACCTAAAAGGTTTACCAAAACTATGCGCTTTGTCAATAACTGAACGAATCTTCCCATAATCTTCGGCGGTCAACCTTCCCTTGCCATCCCATCTTGAATATCTTTTGAAATTTAGGCTAATCAGCGCGATTTTATCCCATATTTTGGCATCTTCTATACGCTCAAGGCTTTGGTAATCAAAACTTATATAATTGGGATAATCAAGATATTCGCTTAACTCTGGTCTATTCCCTGAGATTACAATTGAGATATTCCTGTTGTTTATAATTTTGGGATATTGCCCCAATACATACATTAACTGCTTCAAAGTGGAACGCGCTTCCGACTTAATGTCAACCAGTAATTGCAATTTTCTATGACTTTCCAGTTGTAGGGCCATTACCCTTTGGATTGGTTGTAAATACAAGTTTTCAATAGTTCGATTCTTATTTATTTCAGATGCTCCATGTGTCGCGAACAAAGTGTCATTTTTCAATAAAATGTCTACCTCAATCGAGTTTAATCCGTTGGAGTATGCATTCCAAAAGGGAACATTTTGGTAGTAGTCATTGTGGGAATGAATCTGAAATTGTTTTTGATCCTGAGCGGTAACCCAATTTACAACCAGTACAAAGAAACAGATGAAAATTTTACTTGACCTAGACATAATAAGCTGAACAAATGATGAATATTATTAATTGAGGCCTTTACGCTGTGAAAAGAAAAGGCCAACCCAAAACAACAATATATTATTGATACCTCAAAAAACCACCTGTTTTATTGTTATGCAAACCTTTGCATGGCATATTGAGGTAAATCGATTAAAACATTGATTATAAAATGTTTAAAAACCCCTCCATAATAGTAGTGAACGCAATAAAGGTTCTAAACACAAGTGAACCAAATTATCAGATTCTGCTAAGTTTGTAAATACTGGAAAGGAAATTTTGTTGTATTTTGTTTTTGGAATTAATTTCCCACATTTCCCTATCAGTAGTAATGCATCACAGATCTATTTTGGTAAATGACCGAATATGAGAAAAAAAAGAATCACTATAAAAGATATTGCCAAGGAGCTTAAAATATCCGCTTCTACCGTGTCCCGGGCATTACAGGACCATCCTGCCCTGAAAGAGGAAACAAAGCAAGCGGTTAAATCTTTAGCGGAAAAATGGAATTATCGTCCTAATTCAATGGCATTGAATTTATTACGGCAAACATCAAGTACAATTGCCGTTATTGTCCCGGATATTACAAGTCATTTTTTCTCTGCAGCAGTAACTGGTATCCAGGATATATTAGTTTCTACGGAGTACAATATTATGATATGCATTTCGAATGAATCTTATGAAGAAGAGGTACTTATTATAGAAAACTTATCTAAGGTTCAAATTGCTGGTATATTGGTGGCACCTTCTTCCTCCACGCGCGATTTTGATCATTTTAGAAGACTTCAAAGAAATGGTATTCCTTTGGTAATCTTTGACCGCGATTGCGAGGGACTTGATGCCCATAAGGTGCTGGTTGATGATTATTCTGGAGCTTTTGAAGCCGTTGAATACCTTATTAAATCAGGATGTAAGAAAATTGCACATATTACTGGAGCTTCAGACATGTCGACCAACAATCATAGATTGCAAGGTTATATAGATGCATTGAAAAAGAACAATCTTCCTGTTTTGGAAGAATACATTATTCATGCCCAAGGGTTTACCCATAAAGATGGCATTGAACCCACGGAGTTACTTTTAAAGTCTAAAAACATACCCGATGCCATTTTTGCCGTGAACGATCGTCTAGCGGTTTCCGCCATGCGAACAGCCAAGAAACTTAA
>CAZHJO010000492.1:0-2715 GCA_964532755.1 uncultured Maribacter sp.
ATAAGGCAGAAATAATTGTAGAACCCTCCCCAATTCGGGTTTTTACCAATGAAGAGTACAAGGAAGCCGGAATCAAGGTCGCTCCAAAAATGAGGGAGTGCGATGTACTACTTGGCGTGAAGGAAGTTCCTAATAAGAATTTGATCCCCAATAAAAAGTATTTTTTCTTTTCGCATACCATTAAAAAACAACCGTATAACAGAAAGCTGTTAAAGGCCATTCTCAAGAAGAATATTGAGTTATACGACCATGAGGTCATTACCAATCAAAAGGGCATACGGTTGGTGGCTTTTGGCAGGTATGCCGGTATTGTAGGCGCCTACAATGGATTGCGGGCCTATGGACTAAAGAACAAATTATATAAACTACCAAAGGCGCAAAAACTGGCCGATCAGCAAGCACTGATTTCAGAATTGCAGAATTTACCACTACCAAACATCAAGGTTGTATTGACGGGTAGGGGTAGGGTAGGAAACGGTGCGCGCGAAATGCTCGATGGCATGAATATGCGGAAAGTAAATGTGCACGAGTTTTTAGATGAGGAATTCGATGAACCTGTATTCTGCCAAATCGATGTCTCTGACTATAACAAACGTATAGATGGAGTCCGTGGGAATCAAGCTGATTTTTTTGCGAATCCCGAGGAGTATAGATCCGACTTCTTCCGATTTGCCCAGGTGGCAGACCTCTATATTGCCGGGCATTTCTATGGCGATGGTGCGCCATTCCTGTTTACAAGGGAAGATGCCAAACAGCCCGAATTCAACATCAATACCGTGGCAGATATCAGTTGTGATATCGATGGACCCGTGGCCAGTACCCTGCGTGCGTCAACCATTGCAGACCCTATTTATGGGTATGACCCCAAATCCGAATCTGAGACCAATTACCGGAATAAAAAGGCTATTGCCGTAATGGCCGTGGATAATCTGCCGGCCGAGCTCCCCCGGGATGCCAGTGGTGGTTTTGCCGAAGCTTTTGTAAAACACGTAATTCCCGCCTTTTTCAATACCGATGAAGACGGAATATTAGCTAGGGCACGTATGACCAAAAATGGTAAACTCACGAAGCGATATGCCTATTTACAGGATTATGTAGATGGCAAGGAGTAGTTTTATGCCCATCACCTAATAGTGAAATAGTTGACAGAACTCCGTCAGTTTTAGTTATAATTTATACCTAGGTCATTTTTTCGCACTTCAGCCAGTTTTTCTTTTAATTTTTCCTTGAATGACGCAACGACTGGTGCATATTCCGGTAACTGTGCCAGATTGGTATATTGTTTGGGGTCCTTATTCATATCGAACAATTCAATCCCGGAAGTTGCATCTTCATCATATTGAATATAGGCCCAGTCCTCAGTGCGCAACAAAAACGATTTGCCTCCCTGGGAGACTGAAAAAGCCATATCCCTGACCTTATGCTTGGGGTCATTCAAGCTTTTGACCAGGGACTTGCCCTGTATTTCCTTTGGAAATTCCAATCCCGCCAAGGTAGTAATCGTGGGGTACAAATCCACTAATTCGGTGAAAGAATGGCACACTTCTGGCTTTTTACCCGGGACTTTAATAATCATGGGTACCTTCACCGATTCTTCATGCAAACTGACCTTCATCCAAAACTGATGCTCTCCCAAATGAAACCCATGATCCGAGGTAAAAACGACGATGGTGTTGTCTTCCAAACCTTCCTCTTTCAAAGTGTTCAAAACTTTTCCAACTTGGGCATCCATATAGGAAACCGAGGCATAATAGGCAGCAATAGCCTTTTTTTCCTGCTCGGTATTCATTTTACCATTAACGCTGGTCACATAATTTATGCCGCGCTTTGGAATGTCGTCCCAGTCATTTTCCACTCTTTTTGGGAGTTTCATTTCGTCGTAGGGAAAAGGTTCAAAGTAGTTTTTGGGTGCTACAAAAGGCACATGGGGCCTTACAAAGCCCACGGCCAAAAAGAAAGGTTCATCTTTATGTTTTCTGATTAATTCACTGGCTTTTTCGGCCGTCTTTCCATCGGAATGGATTAAATCACCGCCATCGGCCTTAACAATGGTCATTACATTACCTCCTTTTATGGGCAATGTGCCATCCGGATTTCCTTGAACCAATTCACCTTCCCCAGGCGCTTTCCATTCCGGTCCTTGACTATTGAATCGTTCTGTCCAGGATGGCTCATCATCTTGGCCATTACTGCCTTTTTCAATGTCTATAGGTACTCCCATATGGTAGATTTTACTCACACGTGCCGTATAATACCCATTGTCTTTAAACACCTGAGACCACATTTTTCTTTTAGGACCAATATTCTCACGCCCGCTTACATAGCCATAGGTGGTAGTTGCACTAGGGTAATACCCTGACATGAATGAAGCCCTTGATGGTCCACAAACCGGATATTGACTGTAGGTTCTTGTAAATAGAACCCCTTCTGAAGCAAGTTTGTCAATGTTGGGTGTCTGGCATTCAGTATTTCCATAGGCCGAAACTGCGGTGGTTGTTAAGTCATCCGCAATAATGAATAACACATTCGGTTTCCTTGTTTTCTGGGTGCAGGACGATAGCACAAAAACCAAAAAACATAGATAATGGAACGTACCTCTTTTTGACATAATGAGTACAAAAAATTATTCAACCATAACCGTCCATGTTACAATTGCTTGCTGCTTTGGCGCGGTAAAAGCACCTAAAGCTTTAAGTTTCAATTCAACAGCATTTA
>CAZHJO010000493.1:0-2692 GCA_964532755.1 uncultured Maribacter sp.
CGTTATATCCAATTCTACTAACATCAACTGAAGGCACCAATGCACTTGCCCCAGCTGGTAAAAGACCTAAATTTTCAAGAGTTACGGCAACCTCTGTTTTTATATTCCTTGATACTTCATCACCATACACATTAACACCATTATAATTAAGGTCTGCCCGTGTACCACCAATAGTTGTTTTATCAACCTCGCTAGTTGCGGCCCAATCTGTACCTTGTAAATACCCAAAATTGACTTTGACCGCAAATTTATCACTGAATTTGTGTGCCGCCCTAATTCCAATATCCGTATAGGCATTATCTCCCGCAGCTTTCTGAGAGGTAATACCCCTTTTTACAGAAACACTTATCCCTGCATGATCAAAAGGACTTTTACTTCTCATAAAAAGGATACCGTTAAAAGCATTTGCACCATAAAGGGCAGAAGATGCCCCAGGTAGGAGTTCAACACTCTGAACATCTGTTTCAACCATACCTACTAAATTTCCTATTGGAAAATTAAGGGCCGGTGTTGAATTGTCCATGCCATCTACCAACTGCATAAAACGATTGTTTGCAAACGTGGCGAAGCCTCTGGTATTTACAGATTTAAAGGTTAAACTGTTCGTGTTCACATCTACACCTTTTAAATTTTCTAGTCCATCATAGAAATCCGCAGAAGCAGTATTCTTGATTTCTTGAAGGCCAATCCGCTCAACTGTCACAGGTGATTCAAACAATCTTTCCGGCGTTCTTGAAGCCGAAATAACAATCTCATCCAAAATTGTTGATGCCTCACTTAGAACAATCGAAATTATTTGATCGTTCGAGGTAACATCCACATTGGCATCGGTATAACCAATGCTTGTTATTTTTAATTGAAATGGGGGAGTTTCAGAAGTTTGTAACGTAAAATTACCGTCAAAATCCGATACTGCTCCTACTGCCTTTCCGACAATAATTACATTAGCCCCTGGTACAGGTACATTGTTCTGATCAACAACGTTACCATTAATAGTAGTTTGGGCAAAACCTATGGTGCCCAACATTAACAAGGATAAAAAAAGTATCGCTCTCATTATAGTCTATAGTTAAATTAGTTCGTTGGCCAATATACAGATTTTTTCATATTGAAAATGAAAAAATGAAAAAATTATGCGCGCATAATACTATTTCTTTAATGATTATGCTGAAAAAGTACATAATCTCTAAGAATTAAATAAAAAAGACCATGATTTATAGCATGGCCTTTAAACAATATTGTTTTAAGAAATTCTATTCAACGGTAACAGATTTCGCCAAGTTTCTTGGCTGATCTACATTACAATCCCTCATAACGGCTATATGGTAGGATAATAATTGCAAAGGTATTGTGGTCAAAAGCGGTGTTAAGCTCTCCAAGGTTTCTGGAACTTCAATCACATGATCGGCCAATGCTGTCACCTGCTCATCACCTTCAGTAACTATAGCGATGATTTTACCCTTTCGCGATTTGATCTCCTGGATATTACTAACTACCTTTTCATAATGCCCTTTTTTCGTTGCAATTACAATCACGGGCATTTGTTCATCGATCAAAGCTATTGGTCCGTGCTTCATTTCAGCAGCAGGATACCCCTCCGCATGTATATAGCTAATCTCCTTTAATTTCAAAGCACCTTCCAAGGCCACTGGAAAATTATAACCTCTACCCAAGTACAGGCAATTCGCAGAATCCTTATAAACATCAGCGATGATCTCAACCAATGTATTTGATTCCAAGGCCTTTTCAACCTTTACGGGAATTGTTTCCAACTCGGTTAAAAATTCATGGTATTGGGATTCTGAAAACTCACCTTTTTCCTTGGCCAATTTAAGTGCCATTAACGTAAGGACTGTAATCTGTGTTGTAAATGCCTTTGTGGAGGCCACTCCAATCTCAGGACCTGCATGGGTATAGGAACCTGAATCAGTTTCTCTTGAAATCGAAGATCCAACAACATTGCAAACCCCAAAAACAAATGCACCTTTTTCCTTGGCCAATTTTATGGCCGCCAAAGTATCTGCAGTTTCTCCTGATTGGGAAATTGCGATTAAAATGTCTTTATCTGTAATTACAGGATTCCGATATCTGAATTCTGAAGCATATTCAACTTCGACCGGAATTCTTGCTAAATCCTCAAAAATATACTCCGCGACCAAACCGGCATGCCATGAAGTACCACATGCAACGATGATTATCTTATTTGCATTCAAAAACTTTTCCAAATGCTGATCGATACCGGTCATTTTTATAATCCCCTGATCAGCCAATAATCGACCTCGGTAGGTATCTAAAATAGCTCTTGGTTGTTCATAAATCTCCTTTAACATGAAATGATCATAACCCCCTTTTTCAATTTCCTCCAAATTCATTTGAAGTTCCAGAATATTGGGATAGGCGATAGCATCATTCTTTATTTTTCTCAGTTTTATTTCTTTACCCAACCTAACTATGGCCATTTCCTCATCTGCAAGATAGACAGCATTATTCGTGAATTCTATAAAAGGTGTAGCATCAGAAGCAATAAAAAATTCATTTTCACCTATTCCAATGGCCAATGGACTCCCCAATTTTGCAACCACTATCTCATCTGGTTTCTTCTTATCAAAAACCGCAATGGCATAAGCTCCAACGGCTTGATTAAGGGCTATCTGAACTGCCTGACCTAACATAACCCCTTCGGTTTTTTGAA
>CAZHJO010000494.1:0-2692 GCA_964532755.1 uncultured Maribacter sp.
GAATTTTAGAAAGTAATCTATTGTGTCCATTTTATTCAAAATAGCCAATTCATCCAAAAAACTATGTACGGCAAATGCAACTGCAGAATGCCCTACTGAGCGCCATTGTCCTAAGGGAACATCACTTAATACATGCCCATATTCAAATTGCAGGTTAGGGATGAATCCCGCAGGGAATTCGTATTCGTCGATTTCTGTTCCTGCCGGATTTCCTTCCCTTCCAAGTGATGTTTTTCGGGAGGCGTTGGCCAAAATATGTTGCCAACCTGTTACCATACCAGCCGCATCAAGCGAGGCTACCATTTTATGAACGCTAGCCGGTCTATACCAATCATGTTTAATATCTTCTTCCCTTGTCCATGTTAGCTTAACAGGTTTACCCACTTTCTTGGATAAAACAGCGGCGTCCATAACATAATCAACATAATACCGCCTCCCAAAAGCACCTCCAATTCTAGGCAAGTGTATTTTGATTTTTTCGGGTTGTAATCCGAATAATTTGATCAAGCCCTCTTGAAGTGCTTTAGGATTCTGTGTTGGAGCCCAAACCTCACAAAGATCAGCTCTGAAATCGACAGTACAGTTCATGGGTTCCATGGCTAGGTGTGCCAGAAAAGGAAGTTCATAAACGGCTTCAAATATTGAGGCTGCCTTTCTTTTCGCCGCCACTATATTTCCATCTTTTCTTTCTATCGAGGTGTTGGTCAATTGGGCCCGAAAACGTTCGAATATCTCCTCGGTATTTTCTTTTCTTGAACCGGCATTATCCCAAACTACGTGCAGTTTTTCTGCTCCTTTAAATGAGGCCCAAGAAGAATTGGCAATAACCGCAATCCCGTTCACAAAGTTAGGACTATTTGGTCCGATGAGTCTTCCCCCATATACTGCATTGTCTAGCTCAATGATATCGATGACCCCATCGACCTTCCTTGCTTGGCTATCATCCCAACGGCTAACACTGCCATCGAATACAGGGTTTTTTAAGACGGTCGCGTAGACCATTTCGGGCAGCTTTACATCAATGCAATATTTGGTTGCCCCGATCACGTCTTGATCCAAATCAACTTGGGGAATAGTTTTGCCCACGATTTCAAAAGAATCAATCGGCTTGAATGCCACGGTTTCAGGTAAAGGTATTTTCAAAGCTTCAGGAATTAGTTCCTCAAAAGGAAGGGAATCGCCAGAATTTGAATGGACCACCTTGCTTTTCCGTGTCGTGAGCTCGTTAGCAGGATGATTCATCTTCTTGGCTGCTGCTTCAATAAGAACATGCCTTACCTTGGCCCCAGCTGTTCTCATCAAATCCCAGTTGAGTATGATGGCATAACTGCCCCCTGCCCACTGCTCTTCATAGATTTCATCATAATCACCTTGTACCACCTTTGTTTTTTCCCAGTCGGCGCCAAGCTCTTCGGCTAAGATCATGGGGAGGGCGGTTTTTACGCCCTGTCCTATCTCCGGGTTTTTGGCAATGAGGGTGGTCAAGCCATGGGTATCGATTTTTATTAGTGGCGAGAATCCATATTCCGTTGCTGGCAATTTATCAGGGGTGCAAGATTGAAAGTATACCCCCGCAACCAGGGCACCGCTAGCCGAAGCGGTAAGTTTTATAAAGGTTCTTCTATCCAATGTGCTTTTCATAGTCCAATTCGTTTAATTTCTTTTCCCTCAATTACCTCATATGTGAAGTTGGCCTCTAAATCTGTCCCCAATTGTTTAATTCCAGAAGGCCATTCCACCTCAATTGCACTGATCTTTGATGAAGCTGCAAGGCCAAAGTGAATTTCCACGGCATCTTCACTGCCGTAACCTGTTTCCCTAGAACAATATCTTGTCTGTGTCGTTCCGTCATCAAGGGTAAGTATTATCCAACTGCCAATGCCGTAGCTATTTGATTTATTTCCCTTCAATTGAAACTTGATCCAATGGTTGGTTTGGTTTTGGTTGATATAGCAGTCATTGGCCTCAGCTTCTCCACCCCAATTGCATACATACAGATCTAGATCCCCATCGTTGTCAAAATCCCCAGAGGCACTCCCTGCTGATATATGGCCTTCAATTGCTGGAAGGGTATTGTACACTCTTTTGAACGAATGGTCCGGTGTTCCCAAGAAGAAAAAATTCTGAATCTCAGGATACCCTTCGGTGCCATTGGCAACATACAGATCTAACCAGCCATCGTTATTAAAGTCTCCCCAGGTCTGCCCTTTGGAGGGGCGATGTACTTCATAGACAATCTCAATATCTGCCAATTTCTTGAAAAATCCTGTTCCCGAATTTTCATACAGTGCATTTACATCGGCGACCGATACATTGGTGACATAGATATCGAGGTCTTTGTCATAATCATAATCAACAAAAGAGACCCCATAGGAGGCATTCCGCTCTTCGACATGGATACCCGTTTTCTGTTCTTCAAAATTACCTTCTGAAGAATTCAAATACAGGTAGTTTCTATGTTTCCCTTTTATTTGACCATTGTCCTTTATCACAAAATTCACTACATATAAATCAGGATTTCCATCGCCATTAAGATCGCCCCATGCACAGGACCTACCATCTCCTTTATTTCCTATCCATGGCCCTTTAACCGCTCGAGAGAACAATCCCGGCCCATTGTTTATATATAGATTATCTTCCTCACCGTCCCTATTACCACCAAACACGACCAAATCGCCATCCAAGTCAAAAT
>CAZHJO010000495.1:0-2686 GCA_964532755.1 uncultured Maribacter sp.
ATATTAAGTCAAAAATAGAGTTAGAACCCATTGCAACGTTAAAAGCATTTGTCATGGATGCCCATAAGGTTAGGTCGGCAAATATTCCAAGGTCTAACCAATAACCAACTCCAGCAAGAATAAAGGCTATTCCCAGCGACGTAAGTTGCTTGTAGATGGATTTCACCTCTTTCAGCCATCGACTAACAATGAACGCAGTTATTGCCGTTGTGGCTGCTGCAAACGTCACTGTGGTAGCGAAGTATTTTCCAAAAAGGTCAACAATAACATTTTTTACTCCAGATCCTTTAGCAACAACTAACGAGTCTTGTGCTATAATTGGGTCAAACGCAAACAGGGTGGCAAACGAAGCAATAATTGCGCTAAGTATAAATGCTCTACTTGTAATAATCAATTTAATACTTTTCATTACTATTTATTTGGCCCGTATTTATCGGGCAGGTTAAAATTTAGTGTCTGTTAATCCCAATCCAACAGTTACCCGCAAGAACTTGGTCCTTTATAAGGTGATAGAAATGGTCATATGCATTGTAACTGTCTCGGCCGACATAAAGCTTTGCCGAAGGGTCTAAGTAAAACCCATTGTTAACCAGTGGACAACCCAATGAATGGGTTACCTTATTCCCTGTATGAATTCGGATATATTTAAAATTGGGTACGTCTTTTACTCCAATGGCAAAGCGGTGCCCAAGCTTTGTTTTATACTTCTCGTAAAACTTCCCGGCATAAATTGGTTCAAGCTTATATTTCCCGCCCCTTATTCGGGTCACCCCGTATTCTTTTTTTTCTCTGAACCCATCTTCAATCAGGTACATTGTTGAATGTCCCCGCTTATCATTCGGGTTAGGTACCCGCATTACAGAAACAGTACTGTTAGGGGTTTCGTCAATAATGTCTACCTTTATTAAAAATTCTTTCATATTTAGCTATAATTCAATTCCACTTAGGACATTTTATATCAACGTTTATACTTTTTCTTTCTCCCGGACTGCCTGGTTTCAGGTGGTCTAGGGAGTAATTTGGTTTATCAGAAAACTTTAAATAACCGCATGCATCAACATTAGGATGGTCCCTTCCTGGAAACCTCGAATTTTCATAAAATATCGGGCTGCAGGATGAGAGAATTATTGTTAATATTAGTAGGGCTATTTTCATGTTTTTAAATTAAGCCGAGACACGAAAGCCCCGGCTAACCAATCCATGTATTTATTATCCGTCGCTGTATTTATCCCGCAGCGCACGATAACGGGAAGATTTTTAGTTTGGCCAGACTAAATTGATTATCGGACGATGCTCGTCCAGTAATTCACGCCAACTTTCTGAATGGTGGAGGGCTGTTACTCGGCCGCCACTAAAATGGATTTTGTCATATCCTAGTTTTACGCAAAGTCTGGCGTCATCCATAGATTTTGCAAGAACATCTGGCCCTAATTTGGGAACTTCTGTATCTCCCAATTTCTCCCAACCTATTTGTGTACAATAATCAATCATTATAGTGACCAGTTTTTATTTGCTTTCTTCTTTTCTTCCCATCTATATAAATCAGCATCAGTCACCTTGTTTTCGTTTCCTTCGTTCTTCGGTATGCTCTGAACTTCATCTGACATCATATAATTAGCAAATAATACTTTCTCTGTTGTTATTTCATCGGTACTCATAATTCTTGATTTATTCACTACTTTGGCAATATTGCCTATTCTTTAAAGCCTAAAGCTTCGTAAATCTTCTTTGTATAGAATTGAATCAAATACGCATAAGCCTCATCTGATTTCCTGCATAATTTCATTCCAACCATTGAAAGAATAAACTCAACAACATGGAATATTTCATGTTGAAGCATAGCGAATTCAGTTGATGTTTTAGGCCAAAAATTTATCCTCAATATGGTTTGCCGTCCCACCAAAAGGACCGTTCTACCTCCTTTGGTTTCCTGAGAACCAAGATCCTTTAACCTTTCATCGTCGCATGATTCTTCTCCCGCATCCTCCAATGACTTTAAGAAATCACTGTCGCTTTGGCCAGCAGAAAACATTACATCAAATGGATATACCTCGTTCGGTATAACTATATTTATGCTTTTCATTCAATCCCAAATTCTTTCTTGATATCATCAACTATTGATTCTCTTTTTTTCTTCCCCTTGCGCTCGTAAACAGTTGAGTAATGGTTGCGTATCATATATTCGCAAAAAGTCTCGTCACCAAGCCAGAAATGAACAATTAACCTATCCCAGCCACCTTCGCGGTCTCGTTCAGTTAATACCTTGACTAGGGAGCCCACAGGAAGCACTTTTTTTGCTTCATTCCATGCCAAATAACCAAGTGGTTTTTCTGCCCCTCTTTTTTCCCATGAATCGCTTATCGCAAGCCTGAATCCCAATTCTTTTCCATTGATCAGCATCCGACCTGAATCAGCATCCGACCAGTGAGATATTTCAGCTTGGTAGATAAATTCACTAGCATCACAATCTATAATTCTATGAACTTTAGTAGGGTGGTAGTAATCTTTTGAAAGTTTAATTGTGAATAAACCATTGTAATCTGTGGAGAAATGACTAACTTCAATCGGGCTGGCAACGGCAATACTTGGACTCCATTGCGCCATTGCTCGATTGCAGGAGACAATTGCCAAAATCCAGAATATAGCACCAACCAAAAGAGGCCGGGAAAATATAGATCTCGTAAAA
>CAZHJO010000496.1:0-2682 GCA_964532755.1 uncultured Maribacter sp.
CGCCGCCAGACATTCGACGCATTAAATAGATCCAAATTCCAATAATCAGAACAAAGGGTATGATTGAAATAAATATATCGGCAACAATATTGGATTCCTTGTCAAATTCAACTATAGTATCTAGGTTTTCGGACTTCTTGATCTCGGTGATTTCATTCTGAAAAATCTGAAGATCACCATAATCTACTACGTATTGGGGCATTGCCCCTGTTGAAGGTAGAAAAGGCTTATCTGATACATCTTTGTGAACTTCCTTAAGAAGTGCTTCCTCTGACAGAAATATTTTAGCCTGATCTGTATTGGTGATGATCAAAATCTTTTCGATATCACCATTTCGTAGATACTCCTGTAATTCTGAGGTAGTTGATTTTTTAGTGCTCGCAAAATTGCTACCACCTAAAAAATTAAATCCAATCAATAAAACCGCAATTAGTCCATAGATCCACCATGAACTGAACTTGGGTTTTTTGGGAGTTGTATTATTATCTTTAGCCATCTTTTTTTTACTGATTTACACTACTTTCTATTGCTGTGAACTTGGCATCGCCCCATAGTCCTTCAATATCGTAGTATTCCCTTGTTTGTTTTTGGAAAACATGCACAACAACATTAACATAATCCATTAACACCCATTCGGCATTATCCTCACCTTCAATATGCCATGGTTTGTCCTTACTTGCTTTGCTAACCGTTTTTTGGATTGAACCTACAATCGCATTTACATGTGTGTTTGAAGTACCATTACAAATTATAAAGTAGTCACATACGGTATTTTCAATTTCTCTTAGGTCCAGTATATTTGTGTCGTGCCCTTTTACTTCTTCTATTCCCTGTAAAATTAATGCAATTAACTCATCTGCACTAGCTTTCCTTTTTTGCATTCAATAATTTTAGTTTGTACAAAGTTATTATTTTTTTGTTCTTTTAACCCTAGTTTTTAACATTAGATTCTACATTCATACTTTGGGCAATACATGCAGATAATCAAACTTAATGCCACGGATTCTACAAATCTGTACTTAAAGGAATTAATGGGTTCCAAAACTTTGGAAGATTATACCATAGTTGTTACTGATGAACAAATATCAGGTAGAGGTCAAATGGGCACTAAATGGGAATCCAAGCCCTTTAAAAACTTGACTTTTAGTATTTTAAAGAATTTGAATTCCCGGGAGTTTACTAATCCCTTTGCATTGAATATTTGTGTTTCACTGGCTATTTATCAGCTGTTAAATAAGCTTAACATACCCGATTTGAGCATAAAATGGCCGAACGACATTCTGTCAGGTAATTCTAAGATTTGCGGTATACTAATTGAAAACATGCTTACCGGGAATCGCATGAATGCCTCAGTGATTGGGATAGGGCTTAATGTAAACCAAGTTGTATTCAATAACCTTCCGAATGTTTCTTCACTAAAACTACTAATGGGAAAAACCTTCGATTTAGATCAATTACTAGTAGAGTTTCAACATGTCCTGAAACAGACTTTTTTGGAATGGGATGAGAAAGGAGCTATTCTAATGCGGAAAAAATATGAAAATGTACTATTTAGGAAAGATAAACCTTCAACATTCAAAGATGGTGAAGGCAATATGTTTATGGGTTTTATCCGGGGGATTTCAAATGAAGGGAGATTGATAGTCGCGCTAGAGGACAATGTTATTAAAGAATTTAATATGAAGGCAATTCGATTGTTGTATTGATCAAATAACACTTAAATTTTCAGATAGCGTTCCCATGAAGTTGGTTATGGGCGATTTAATCATCATAGCCATCATGGCATTGAATTCACCATTGAAACTTAAGGTCACCTCACATTCATCCTCACTTATGGTTAAGATATCAGCTGTTAAGGTAAACGGTAATTTATCGCTGGCGGCACCTAAAACAATTTTGTCATTGGGATTTTGTTCTTTGCGCTGCAATACGATCTCTGGCATTCCTTTTAGGGCAAATAGAAATCTGTCTTCATTGATTACTTCAAATTTATCAATGTTCTCAGGCATTAGTTTTTCAAAATTCTGAAGATTTGTTAAAAACTCAAAAACTTGCTTAGCACTCTTGTTGATTGTATTCTTTGGGGTTTCTATATGCATGCTTCTTCTATTACTGTTGCCATTGCGACGGATTTTTTCGCCATTCTATCAATGTATTCAATTGATCTTCCTTAATATAACCGGTTTCCGATGCGTGCTCAATTAAATGCCCATAATCTGATAAGGTGTGCAAAGCAAGCTCTTTTTCAATAAAATTTGTTGCAGCTACATCGAATCCATAGGTGAAAACGGCAAGCATTCCTTTTATATTCGCTCCGGCTGCTTTAAGAGCGTCAACGGCATTAAGACTACTTTTTCCTGTACTGATCAAATCCTCAATAACAACAACACTTTGGTTAGTTTCTAAAAAACCTTCAATCTGATTTTGTCTGCCATGCGATTTTGGTTCTGGCCGCACATATATGAATGGTAGTCCCATATAATCTGCTACCAAAGCCCCCAATCCAATGGCGCCTGTCGCCACCCCGGCGATAACATCAGGTTTGCCATAAAGCTTCTCGACTTGTTTGGCCATTTCCTCCCGGACGAAATTTCGAATCACCGGGTAGGATAAAATAATTCTGTTATAACAATATATTGGGGATTTCCATCCGGAAGCCCATGAAAAAGGATTTTCCGGTTT
>CAZHJO010000497.1:0-2671 GCA_964532755.1 uncultured Maribacter sp.
CGCCCACATCTTTTCTACAACAGGCATACAATCGGCTTCATTGACCCCCCCGCAGAAATGATCAAAAACCGTAGCGCGTATTAATCCGTTTACAGGCAAATGCGTTTTTAACGCAAAGTTCGTCATAGCCGTACCAATTCGGACAAGCGGTTCATTGGCTATCATTTTAAACAAAAAATAGGCCCGCTCTAATTCAGAATCGGTTTTTAAGGCAAATGCCGTTGAGGTATTCTCAAAAATGCGCTTCATTTTTAGTTAAAATTAAGGGATATAAATATAATCACAGATTTTTATTCCTATCAATAAAAATTACGTTTATTTTGTGCTACAGATCAATAGAAAATGGAATCGATTACTACTTCGTTTTACGCGGTACATTTCAATAAAAAGGCTTTTGACGCATTAAAAGAGCACCTTGGTACTATAGCATATTCCAAAATATTTGTTCTGGTCGATGAAAACACCAAGGCCTATTGTCTTCCGATTTTCAAAAAGTACTTGTCAGGTAAGGTTTCTTTTGATTTAATCGAGATAAAATCAGGCGAAGAGAACAAGAATATTTCGACCTGTTATGATGTATGGACAACACTATCGGAATTAGATGCGGACCGCAAGAGTCTATTGATCAATCTAGGGGGTGGTGTCGTCACTGACTTGGGCGGATTCGTAGCTTCAACCTATAAGAGAGGCATCAACTTCATTAATATACCCACTACCCTTTTGTCTATGGTAGACGCCTCAGTTGGAGGTAAAACCGGAGTAGACCTCGGTCCTTTGAAAAATCAAGTTGGCGTAATCAACCAGCCCGAAATGGTTTTGGTTGCATCAGAGTTTTTACAAACACTTGAAGATAGACAAATGCAAAGCGGATTTGCCGAAATGCTAAAACATGGGCTCATTCAAAATGCATCGTATTGGAACGAACTCAAAGAACCAATAGATCTTACTGATATTGATGACCATATTTACAGATCAGTGACCATAAAGAACAGGGTGGTCATTGAAGATCCAACAGAGCAAGGTCTGAGAAAAATCTTGAACTATGGCCATACGCTAGGTCATGCTGTTGAATCCTACTTTCTTGAAAACCAGGCAAAGGAAACGCTATTGCACGGTGAAGCCATTGCTATCGGAATGGTATTAGAGGCTTATCTTTCGTACAAATTAATGGGACTCTCCCAGCAAGAATTGGAAGATATAAAATCTACATTCTTTACTAGATATAGGAAGGTTGATTTTACAGAGGGGGATATCAGTGCAATTCTTTCCCTTTTAAAGTTCGACAAGAAAAATTCCCATGGCAATATAAATTTTGTGCTTCTGGAAGCAATAGGTAGTCCTAAAATTGATGTGAAAATACCTAGTGAATTATACCTCGAAGCCTTCGCATACTACAAAGAACAATAACTTCATATACTAAAATCAGCGATATACAACTCTTTGAATTTTTAAAAGGAAATAATCTCTAGTTTAGGTTAACGAAATTAGTTAACTGACTTTATCTTGAGCAAACCAAACTACCATGATTCGCAAACTTGTAGATTACAAAAAACTTGACCGAAAACTTGCTGCTAAACTTATTGAAACCTATCCGGATGGCTATGGGGATGATGATATCATTACATTTAAAAATGTAAGAGGTGAGATTATCGAAACGGTTGAATTGAGAACCAACGATACCGTTTATTTAGTGAAAATCAGCAAGTGCTTAGCCAATTTCATTTCAAACTTCGTGGAAAACATGGAAAAGGGTTTCGACTCCGGCGAAGAAACTTTTATCGAAGAAGCAGGGCCATCTCCAGAAATTGAATTACATTCGGAAGAGGAGTTCAATGAGGAGTCCTAATAAATCCGCCCCTCAAGATATCTTTCCCTTATTACATTTCTGTGATGCTTTTGATGGCCACAGATTATAAAACCTAAAGCTGCAACACTGATTGGGGAATTACTTGCTTCACCCATATTATGAAGCATCTTACCGTTTATGTTTGAAAAAAGTGCAATTGTTGAACGCCGTACAGCTTTGTATTCCTCAATAATACTTTCCTTGGTCCTACGGGCAGCATTTGAATTAGGTACATATAAATCCTGATCAAAGCCTGGCAGTGGTGTTTTATCCCCACGTATAAATCGCAAAGCCCTATACTGAAAAACCCTTTCTGCATCCAAGACATGTACCAAAGCCTCGGCTATCGTCCATTTACCCTCGGCATACGCGAAGCTTAATTTTTCATCGGGTAGGCTTTCTAAAAATTTGGGGAAATTTTCTAATTGCCGCCGTAACATATCAAATAATTCCACATCGCCAAGAACATCAATATAGGTTTGATAAAATGGATGGTATTCTTCTTTTTTTAATTCTGTTACTCTCATGTGAATTTGAATAAAAAATCCCAAAGACAAGGCCTTTGGGATAAAAGTTATAAGCGATTAAGGCCTTACATTTCGTTAAAAATCCTGTGCATCAAACGCTTTTTATCGTTGATACTTTCTTCAAGTGAAATCATGGTCTCAGTTCTACTGATTCCATCTATGTCATCGATCTTAAAGATAATATTTTTGGCATGATTGGTATCCTTCGCCCTGATTTTACAAAAAATGTTGAATTTACCCGTGGTAATATGCGCTACTGTAACATTCGGAATTTGTTCCAAACGCTCCAATACAAATT
>CAZHJO010000498.1:0-2667 GCA_964532755.1 uncultured Maribacter sp.
TAATAACGACAACTCGGCAAGGGTACATATTATTCGTTACAATTATATTTCTGGTGCCGATGAAGACGGTATTCAATTGATCGACTATGATGGGGATTCTGGCAGGGAATTTCAAATACACCATAATATTATCCGAAACAGTACCATGGTGGGCTTGGGATGCACTATAAATGGGAATACAGTCGAAAACTTTGAAGGATCTTATATGGAGGAAAAAGTCTTTGTATATAACAATGTATTTGATAATAATGACCATGGCATTACTGGAGCCAACAATATGCTGGTGTTCAACAATATCATTTCAAATAGTTCATCAGTTGCCCTTAAAAAATTGGATAATAATTCCAGTGCCGATTATAACTGCCTTTTTAATAATGGAAGTAATTTCATCAATGCCGCAACCGGACCTAACGATATATTCACAGATCCTTTATTCAGGACGGATTATTCCTTACAAGAGAATAGCCCATGTATCGATACTGGTATAAAGACCTATACTATTAACGGATTAAGCCAAACGGTAAGTGATGGTGATATTTTGGGAAACCTACCTGATAGGGGAGCCATAGAGTTTGATGAGGGGACATTACCTGACAATTTGCCCCCTACAGTTGTTGCTGGGCCAAACCTGGTAATTTTAACTCCAAATAACCAGATAGATCTCGTTGGTGAGGTTTCTGATGATGGTTTGCCGGAAGATATTGATTTGACAGTTCAATGGACGTTGGAAGCTGGCCCAGAAGGCGCAAATGTAATCTTTGCCGATGACGCAAGTGCAACGACAAATGTCACCTTTAACAAACAAGGTGTTTATGAATTAAAATTGACGGCAGATGATGGTGAGAAAACCAGTAGCGATATTGTCACCTTGTTCTTTGTAAATGATTATAACGAGACCACAGTGGAATTAGCCGATAGTACATTTATTGAAGCCGAGGATTACAGATATTTGGTAGGAAGCGCTCAGGTTTTTGGATTTACTGGGGCAAGCGAGGGTGAAATAGTAACTGCACCCCTAGGTAGCGGCACCTATGCTTATAGCGAATATCGTTTGGTAACCTTCTCTGAAGGCACCTACTATGTTTGGATCAACGCTTCCGGTTTTGACGAAGGAAGTAATGGATTAAATGGATCTTTCAATGACCTGGAAAACGAAATTTCTTTTGAGACCACTACTACAAATAGCTTTGGTGATGAAAGTTGGGTTCTGATTGCCTTTGAAAACATCCCGGAAGGCGTTTATCCTTTGCGAATCTCAGCAACTGAAGAAGGCGTTAGTTGGGATAGGATATTTATCACCACCAACCCTGATGAAAAGCCTTTTAACACAAATGAAGAATCGTTATCGGTATATCCTGTTCCTAATGAGGGCAGCTTTATTGTTAGGCTAAATAGTACTGAACGAACAAAAATCCAGATTTTTGATATACAGGGAATTTTGGTCTATACCACTTCGGTGAGCGATATGTTATTTGTACCATTGGATGTTGGTATAATTGGTAGTGGGGTATATATTGTTAAAATAGAAAGCAACGAAGAAATTGTCACTAAGAAAATAATCGTTAGATAAAAATCCTCATTGTGTTTAGAAAAATACTTCCGTTGTTATACATTTCCGTATTGATATCCTGTTCAAATAACAATGACGATATTCCTGAGCTAATTCCTGAAACAATACCTATTGGAGAATTTGTATCTGTAATTCCGTCAGAACAAACTACAGATTTTATAATTCCGCGAACACATACTTTTCAAAAAATCATTGAAACGGGAGATCTGCTAACGGGGGGCGGGACATTGCCAGCAAGAACTGATTTCACGGGTTATGTTCCTATAAACGAAAGGAGTACAAAAGGGTATTTGAGCATAAGTTCCGAAACAAGCCCAGGAGGCGTTACCGTTTTGGACATTCATAGGGATCGAGAGTCAAAATTATGGCAAGTATCGGCTTCCGAGGCAGTCGATTTTTCTAATGTTGGGGGCACAAAGAACAACTGTTCGGGAACAGTAACGCCATGGAACACTGTTATTACTTGTGAGGAAAGAACCCAGTCGATCGATGATAATGGTGATGGGTATAATGACTTCGGATGGGCCATTGAGATTGATCCTTCAACAAGGCAAGTGCTCGATAAGTGTTGGGCACTTGGTAATTTTGCCCATGAAAACATAACCGTGCACTCGAATCGGAGAACCGTTTATCAGGGGGCAGATTCTAATCCGGGATACCTGTTCAAGTTTGTCGCCGATAAAGAGGAAGACCTTGGTTCCGGCGAATTATACGTTTATATGGGCAGTAAAGAGGGAAATGGTAATTGGGTCAGACTGAACAATACCACAAAGGCAGAAAGAAATTCAACATTAGATCAATGCAAAAGGGTTGGGGCCACAGTTTTCAACGGTATTGAAGATGTGGAGATCGGCCCTGATGGAATGATATATTTTGCAGTTAAAAATGAGGATACCATTTATCGTTTTCAAGATTCGGATCCCTTAGGGGGCAACGCCATCACTATGCAAATATATGCTGGCAATATGGATTATAATATCGTTCACGAGGATGGGGAAACCATAGTGGAGTGGGGTACTGGAAATGACAATTTGGCTTTTGATGGTGAAGGTAATTTATGGGTTTTGCAAGATGGATCGAATAATTATATTTGGGTA
>CAZHJO010000499.1:0-2667 GCA_964532755.1 uncultured Maribacter sp.
CAGGTAACCGAACTCACCTTGAAAATGATGATTCACGAGGCCGAACAAATTGTAGAGGAGGAATTTGTCTCCGAGGAATTTTTAATGACCAAAATCAGCCGTTTGAATAGGTATACCAAAATGCTTATCACCTCTTTTGATATCATGAAAGATGGAATGGATTATGATGATTACAATACGTTTAGGAGCACACTAACTCCTGCCAGTGGTTTTCAAAGTGCCCAATTCAGATATCTGGAATTGTATTGTACCCCTTTGAAAAATCTGATCAATGCGGAAGGGAAAAAAAGACTGCCTAAAAATCCAACTACTGCAGATTACCTTGATCATATTTATTGGAAGGATGCCGGTCTTAATCGTAAAACAGGTGAAAAAAGCCTTACCCTTGTGGAATTTGAGAAAAGATATTTGAACACGTTCATTGAAGTTGCCAAAAGAACAGAGGGAAGGACCATTGAAGAAAAGGTCATGGGGATTTCACCACTATCCGATTCACTCAAAGAAACCCTTAAGACCTTTGACCAACTTTATAATATAAAGTGGCCTTTGGTGCATTTAAATACGGCAAAACATTATCTAAACAGCAAAGGGGTAAGCAAAGCCGCCACCGGAGGGTCTGCTTGGGCAAAGTACTTGCACCCAAAACATCAACAGCGGAAGTTCTTTCCACTGTTATGGTCCAAAACCGAAAAAGAAAACTGGGGCATGTAACTTTACGGCCTATATCCTAATTGCCCCGATTCCAGCATCCCATAATTTTTTATTATAGGCCGGAATACTCGTATTTATAAATTGTTCTGCTTCCTTGTTTAGAGCTTCCCATAGTGCGTCCAATTCATCTTTACGATCTCTTGAAGACTGATTTACCCTAGGAATACTACTATTGGTTGCATCAATTAAGAATAGATATTCAGCAGTGAATTTATTGGGAAAGTTCTCTACGTCATCATAGGCTTTTGACTTACGCTGAACCATTTCCTTGTCCCAAGCATCTATTTGCTTAAGCAGTTGTTTCCCCTCAGCCCTTAAGCCGGGATCTTTCAAATCCTTAATGACCGTTTTCAATTGCTGCTGTACTTTGAATAGAGAATTTACCTTATTATGCATCGTTGTAAGTTTCTGTTCCATTTCTGTCATAAAAGTGTCATATATTTCATATTGGCCGCTTTTAGTCTGATACGAAGGAACTTCAACAATTGACCCTGCTGTTGATACAACCTCATCATTAACTTTTAACTTAAGTGCATAATTGCCGGGAGGTGCGGTATGTCCCCTAAAACGAGCTTCTATATAGACATTGGGAATTCCCGGCAATAAAGGGTACTTCATATCCCACACAAAACGATTTAGCCCTTCTTTTTTACTTAATAAGGGTGTCTGGGGCGGTCCTCCCCCGTTGAACTTGGGAGCTTCTTTGTCTTTTTGGGAGCTAAAGCTACGCACCAAATCCCCTTTGGAACTCACAATATCCAATGAAATGTGTGTAGAATCAGAAAGTTTGGGCAGCTCATAATAAATGACCATTCCGTTAGCAGGATTCACCCCATGATAAGGATTAGTGCCTTTGAATTTATCTGAATTACCACTTAATGGACTGCGCCATGAACCATTCAATGCATCAGTGGGCCTAAGAATTTTTAATTCATTGTTCAAAGGTTCATACTGTTGTAATGCACTCAAATCATCCAATATCCAAAACGACCGCCCCGATGTAGCTACCACTAAATTCCCTTTATGAACCTTCAGGTCAGTGATAGGCGTTTTAGGTAGATTCAGTTGAAATGATTCCCATGATTTTCCTCCATTCCATGAAATATATACCCCATTTTCGGTACCTGCATAAAGCAAATCCTTTCGACTGGAATCTTCACGTACCACCCTAGTGAACGAACCATTGGGAATACCAGAACTAATGTTGGTCCAGGTTGTGCCATAATCCGTGGTTTTATAAATAGCCGGTGTATAGTCATTGAATTTATACCGCGTGGTGGCGATGTATGCCATTGCGGGATTATGTGGTGATACCTCAATCGCATTGACCAAACATTCCTTTAGCCCTTTAGGGGTTACATTTTGCCAGGTCGACCCATTGTCCCTGGTAATATGTACCAAGCCATCATCGCTCCCAGTCCAAAACACTCCTTTTTCATGCGGTGATTCAATCATGTAAGCAATGGTCCCATAATTTTCTGCACCAACTGCTTCATTGGTGTAAGGCCCACCACCTTTTCCTTGCTTATCATCAATATTACGGGTTAAATCAGGGGAGATTTCTTCCCAGGTAACACCCATATCCCGTGTACGTAAAACCAATTGCGCGCAATGATAAAAGGTTTCAGGTTCGTGCTGTGAACGTATGATAGGCGCATTCCAGTTATACAGGTATTTCATGTTTCTTGCCTCTCTCCCCAAATATTGTATGGGTGCTGCCATAATCTTGGTTGATGCTTTGGAATGCATATCCAAAGCCTCAATAGTTCCTAAATAACTTCCCCCTAAAACATATCTGGGATTGTCAGGATCAAAGGCCAAGAAGGCACTTTCCCCACCTGCGGCATATGTCCAATCTTGTTCGGTAATTCCACTTCTTCCCACAGAAAGGCTTGCAATCCTCACAGAAGTATTGTCCTGTTGACCTCCATAAATATTATAAGGGAACAAGTTGTC
>CAZHJO010000500.1:0-2649 GCA_964532755.1 uncultured Maribacter sp.
GCCCGCCTCTAAGGTGTTTTCAATTTCAAGCATATAGTCATAAACCATCTTTTCGTGATCAGAAATGAATTTTCGCACATATTCGTCACTAACCCCTCCCCAACGGTGCCCATCAGGATGGCTATATTCTGGCACCTCGGAGTCCATCTCGTAAATTCTAACATCCTTTCTATTTAGGTCTTTATTCTTTTGGCGGGCAAAGCCGGAAGGGAATATAGAATAACTGGCAACCCCATCCATGGCATTAAATACCTCATGCTGTGCCTCGTGTAATATTCCAGATCCGGAGGTCGCCTCCTCTTTTGCTTGCCAGGGATAGGAACCAAGCTGAAAAATCAAATAATTACCGGAACTATCTTTACCGTTATTTGTAGTAGTTTCTTTGTTAGAAGGCAAATTCATAAAGTTATTTTTAGTATTAATTGTCTTTTTGCAAGATTAACGGGTAGATCTGCATAACGTAATATCTACTCCCTAATGCGGCAATTTTACTAAGATACAACCTTACATCTTGAGAAAAAAGAAATGAAACTAAAACGAAGGTGAGCTAATAGATCATTTCTTTGAATAACAATCTTGGGCGCTTATTTTCTTACCCATGTAAGGAGGTGTCAGCGAACCGCAATTCGTTGTTGTGAAGTCTTTTTAAATTGCGCAGTATCAACCAAAACGAACGCACAGGGCATGCTAATTTACAATTTGAATATGAATTCGAGGTCCTGCACAGAGCGTTTTGAAAGTGGCGATAATAAAATTGCCCATTTCCCTATGTTTTTTTAAATGTGCGACCCAAGTTTTATAGTGAAATCCTTGAATTAATCAACACTCATTTTGTGATAAATATCATTTTTAAGATACGGTACTTCGAATACCTTTAACATTTATATTTTTCGAATTGTAAAATAACTATAAATTATGAAAAAAAGAGTCCTAATTATGGGAGCCGCAGGTCGAGATTTCCACAATTTCAACACGGTTTATCGCGATAATGAATCCTATGAAGTTGTAGCTTTTACAGCAGCTCAAATTCCAGACATTACCGATCGTAAATATCCAGCTTCTTTGGCTGGAGAATTATATCCAGATGGAATTCCAATCTTTGATGAAAAGAACTTGGATGAACTCATTATCGACTTAAAAGTTGATGATGTTGTTTTTTCTTATTCCGATGTGTCTTATGAATACATAATGCATAAAAGTGCTCTTGTAAACACTGCGGGTGCAAATTTTGTTTTGCTCGGCACAAAAGATACCTCTGTCAAAAGTGTAAAGCCATTAATTAGTGTTTGTGCAACCAGAACAGGTTGCGGAAAAAGTCAGACAGCTAGGCAATTGGTAGAAATTCTGATGGAACATGATCTTAAAGTGGTCGCTATACGTCATCCCATGCCTTATGGGGATTTAGCCAAACAAAAAGTGCAACGTTTTGCTACTGTTGAAGATCTTACAAAACATGATTGCACTATAGAGGAAATGGAAGAATATGAACCCCATGTAGTTCGGGGTAATGTAATTTATGCAGGCGTTGATTATGAGGCAATTCTTCGTGCCGCTGAAAATGATCCTGATGGTTGCGATGTTATTGTTTGGGATGGTGGAAACAACGATTTCCCATTCTATGCTACTGATTTGCATATCACAGTAACCGATCCACATAGAGCAGGCCATGGCATGCAATACTATCCAGGGGAAGTTAATTTAAGAATGTCTGATGCGGTGATTATAAATAAAATTGACACGGCAAAACCAAAGGGAATAGCGAAAATTAGACAAATACTTGCTGAACTAGTGCCTAAGGCGATTGTTATTGATGCTGCCTCACCAATAAGTGTTGGTGATGCGTCACTAATTCGTAATAAAAGGGTATTGATCATCGAAGATGGTCCTACCTTGACCCATGGGGGAATGAAAATTGGTGCAGGGACTGTGGCCGCCCAAAAATTTGGTGCTTCAGAAATAGTTGATCCACGTCCGTTCTTAGTAGGAAAACTGAAAGAAACTTTCGATATATATCCTAATATAGGAACAGTTCTACCAGCAATGGGATATGGTGAAGAACAACTTCACGATTTAGAAGCGACCATAAATGCCAGTGATTGTGAAGCTGTTGTGATCGGTACGCCTATTGATTTGAATCGGGTAATTACTATTAATAAACCAAGCACGCGTGTTGCTTACAATCTTCAATCAATCGGTAAACCTACATTTAAAGATGTTATAGATGACTTTTTGGCCAAAAAAGGAATTGGGAGCCAAAAGGAAGTAATGGTTTGCTAAGTTTTAGAAGTCATGCGGCGTAGAACAGGATAGTTTTACGGAAATAAAAAGCTCACCTTTTTTTGGGTGAGCTTTCTTTTAGTGTTGGAAAAACAACGGATTATAACCCCCAAATTTATTGGATTTCATTATTGATTATAGTAGTACTTCCCCTATTCGTTTATAATGTTCAGCCGTACCATTATATCTTTTAAGCACTTGCCGTACATTTTCTGGAATATAAGCGTTTTTGTAATTTTCTCCAGGGAAGGACTTTACTGCATCAAGAGAATTAAATTGAAGCACCAGAAAGAATTCTACCGCATCCTTGCTGTTTTTTATGGAGATACTAACTTTTTCCAATCCAGTTACTCCATTCTTTTAAAAGGTGGG
>CAZHJO010000501.1:0-2648 GCA_964532755.1 uncultured Maribacter sp.
TTATTACTTCAATATTTAGCAAGAGAACCTGAATTTCAACTTAAATAAAACCTACAGTTATGTGCGATACTCACGATAATACTCCATATAAAGGCCTGGAACATGATGGCCATGATCAAGAACATAAAGCATGGAGCAGAAGATCTTTTCTGCAGGCCATGGGAATTGCCGGTACTGGATCAATGATGCTTGGTGCCAATATGTTAACAGCTTCTGCCCCTTCACCATTGACAGCGGCAATTGCTGCAGCTGAAACCGATAATATTTTAATTCTCATACGTCTCTCTGGTGGTAATGACGGACTTAGTACCGTGATACCCATGGAACAATATGATTCTTATGCTAATGCTCGTCCTAACATATACATCCCTGAAAGTAAGGTTTTAAAACTTACTGATGAATTTGGCGTTCCTTCCTATATGACCTCTTTGGAACCTATGTGGGGTGATGGTCAGTTTAAAGCTGTACATGGTGTTGGATACGAAGGTCAGAGTCTTTCACATTTTACAGGCTCTGATATTTTTGCCAATACGGATTTAACCTCGAACGGTTTTCAAGGTTTGAACACAGGATGGATGGGACGGCATTTTGAAAATATTTACCCTGATTATTTAATTAATCCTCCTGAAGCACCAGCAGCCATTCAAGTTGGACAATTTGGGAATCTTGTATTCCAGGGCGAAGAAACGAATTATGCCTTCGTTACTTCGAATATTGATCAATTGGAGGAAATAGCTGAATCTGGATTACAATATAGTTTAGATGATACTTTATTCGGTGATTGTATGTATGGCGACCAATTAAAATTCTTAAGAGGAGTTGCCAATACAACCTATGAATACTCAGGGCTCATCCATGAAGCCTACGAAAGAGGACAAAACCAGGTAGAATACCAGGATAATGGATTTGCAAGGCAATTGGCCTTATTGGCTAGATTGATCAAAGGTAATTTAGGTACCAAGGTCTATATGATCTCTATGGGAGGTTTTGACACCCATGGCAACCAACCTTTGGCCCATGAGCGATTAATGACCAATCTTTCAGTGGCCGTTGACAACTTCTATGACGATTTAGGTTTTACGCAACAAGATGATAAGGTATTGAGTATGACTTTTTCCGAATTCGGAAGACGAATATTTGAAAACGGTTCAAACGGCACTGACCACGGTAAGGCCGCACCGACCCTATTTTTCGGCTCAGGTCTTAACGGTAGCGCCTTTGTAGGTGATCACCCGACCTTGGATAATCCTGATGGTCGAGGCAACCTCGAGTATACCATGGATTTTAGGGACCTGTATGCAACTGTTCTAGCAGAATGGTTGTGTGTTGATATTCCTTTGGTAGAACAACATTTATTAAACCACCCATATGCACCTGTAAATCTAGGATTCAATTGTAGTGGAATTGAATTCCCTGATATTGTATACAGTGACGGTGAACCTACTTTACCAACAACAGAACCCACGGAACCAACACCTTTTGATCCTGAATTGTTGGATGCTATTGTACATAAACCATTTTATCCCACGGATAGTACGCCACATATTTACTTGGAAATGCCTTTCAGCGCCCATGTCGATATTCAGTTGTACAATATTCTTGGACAAAATGTGGGTACGATCTTTAATGAAATGATGTTTGAAGGATCTGCTGAGATAAATATCAGGGAAAGAATGCCTAGCCATTTGTCT
The DNA here is from genome assembly GCA_964532755.1 of uncultured Maribacter sp. GTDB lineage: Bacteria > Bacteroidota > Bacteroidia > Flavobacteriales > Flavobacteriaceae > Maribacter_A. Next base: position 1,692 of record CAZHJO010000501.1, read on the forward strand.
ACTGGCAAATATATTTATCGTATTAATGTACAGAACCAGAGAATGAGTAAATCAGTAATGGTTGCTTAAACAGCCCCCACTTTCTGGAAGAGCCTTCGTTACTATTAAAACTGATAGTCCGGAGGCTCTCCTTTTTTAGGTAAACCTAGGCTGCGCGTTGCAAAATCTGTATTTTTGGGGCTTAATTTGCAACATTAATGGCAAAAGAAGCAAAAAGTCCAGCCCGATATACCATAACCGCAGCTTTACCATATACCAATGGCCCAATTCATATAGGTCATTTGGCAGGTGTTTATGTGCCTGCTGATATTTATTCAAGATACCTCAGATTAATAGGTAAGGATGTTGTTTTTATCTGTGGTAGTGACGAGCATGGTGTGGCAATTTCAATGAAAGCGAAGAAAGAAGGGGTGACTCCTAAGGAGGTAATTGATAAATACCATGCCATTATAAAAAAATCCTTTGAGGAATTTGGAATTACCTTTGATAATTATTCCAGAACTTCTGCTAAGATTCATCATCAAACAGCCTCGGAATTCTTTTTGAAACTGTATGAGCAAGGAGATTTCATCGAAGAGACCACTGCACAGTTGTATGATGAGGAAGCTCAGCAATTTTTGGCTGATCGGTTTGTCGTAGGTACCTGTCCCAGATGTGGGCATGAAGAAGCTTACGGGGATCAATGCGAGAATTGCGGGTCATCATTGAATGCTACGGATCTGATAAATCCAAAGTCAACAATTACTGGTGCTGTACCCAGCTTAAAAGAGACCAAACACTGGTTTTTACCTTTAGATAGGTACGAAGGTTTTTTAAAAAAATGGATTCTTGATGGGCATAAAAAGGATTGGAAACCCAATGTATATGGTCAATGTAAATCCTGGATTGATGACGGGTTGAAACCAAGGGCCGTTACTCGAGACCTGGATTGGGGCATACCTGTTCCCGGAAAAGGGG
>CAZHJO010000502.1:0-2641 GCA_964532755.1 uncultured Maribacter sp.
TAAAATATTACGAATAGAGAAGCCATTTATAGTGCATACACATACCCCAAAGGCAGGGACTATTGGAATGTTGAGCGCTTATTTAGCGGGCGTCCCAAATCGCTTACATACCATTGCCGGTTTACCACTTTTAGAAGCCAAAGGCCTTAAACGTCTCCTATTGGATATTGTTGAAAAAATCACCTACAAATGTGCTACTAAAATTTATCCCAATTCATTTGGATTGCACGATATTATTTTGAAAGAAGGGTATACTTCAAAATCTAAAATAAAGGTTCTTGCAAAAGGCAGTTCAAACGGAATAGACACCCATCATTTTGATCCAAGTTTGTGCAATGAAGTTGAAAAAGAAGAATTAAGAACAGCACTGGGAATAGATAAAAGTGATTACGTATATATTTTTGTTGGCCGCCTGGTTAAGGATAAAGGAATCAATGAACTGATTGAAGCCTTTAAAAAGATAGCGTCTGAATTCAAAAATACTAAGTTATTGTTGGTAGGCCCCTATGAAAAGGAATTGGATCCCTTATTGCAAAAAACAGAGGATTTCATAAATAGCTCTGAACAAGTGATTGCCGTTGGATTGCAAAAAGACGTAAGGCCTTATTTTTCCATTTCCAACTGCTTGGTATTTCCCAGTTATCGGGAAGGGTTCCCAAATGTTGTGATGCAAGCCGGTGCAATGGGATTGCAAAGTATTGCTACCAATATCAATGGTTGTAACGAAATCATTATTGAAGGTGAAAATGGTATTTTAATACCTCCCAAAGATGTAATTAAATTATTTGAATCTATGAAGTTGTTTTTCATACAAGGACAAACTGACGATGCTAATGCTAAAAAATGTAGGGATTTAATTACAGAACGATATAATCAAAAGTTAATTTGGAATGCTATTTTATCCGAATATGAAATGTTGGAAAGTAAAAATAGCCGGAATTAATTCGTCCAAAAAAAATGCCGTTTAGCTAATATTCGACTTGGTTAGGCCAGAAAAGATTTTTTTAGTTTTACTTTGCCATAAAGAAAACGATTTAACAGGTCTTCAAGTATCCTAGAAGATCATGTTATGAAGCAATAAAAGAAGTATCACCAAAAAGAAAATTACACAATGTATGCAAGGTTTTTTAAAAGAATATTTGATTTTTTAGCATCCTTGGTAGCTCTACTCCTATTATCACCGGTCATCATAATATTGATCATATTGCTGATGTTTGCCAATAATGGTAAACCATTTTTCTTTCAAAAAAGACCAGGGAAAAATGAGAAAACATTCACCATCATTAAGTTCAAGACCATGAAAGATCCAAAAGTCAAGGGTGATGAATTAATTGACCAAGCACAGCGTATTACGAAAGTCGGTGCATTTATTCGAAAAACCTCGTTGGATGAACTACTACAATTGATCAATGTTTTAAAAGGGGATATGTCAATCGTGGGACCTAGACCACTGTTGATCGAATATCTTCCATTGTACAATAAAGAACAGGCCAGGAGGCACTTGGTCAAGCCAGGGATCACAGGTTGGGCCCAGGTAAATGGTCGTAATGCCGTATCATGGCAAGAAAGATTTGCCCTTGATGTGTGGTATGTTGATCATTTAAGTTTCAGTACCGATTTGAAAATCTTGTTGAAAACCATTCAAAAAGTATACGGTCGAGACTCTATGTCCTCCATTGAGCAAGATCCTTTTATTCTGTGGGACGGAAAAACCTAAATCAAAGTATGGTTTAGGTATTGCCAAGGCTTATAATTGACATTTTTTGCCAATATAATATTTGCTTATTAACAATGGTTTAAGCTTTTTTAGCGAAATATTACAAAGTAATTGGCGTTTCTTCCTCGAGCAATGATATAAGGTATCACATAAGATCCAAAAGCGTGTTAAAGTGATTCCTATTGAAATGCCGGGTAAAATAATCCCAATTAAAGATTAAAAAGCCGTATGGCAGTTATATAAAATATAACGAATAGCGAAACAATTCACAGTACATTCACATACCCTAAAAGCAGCTAAATTGCAGATGATTTCGGCTTAATTGGCAGGGATTTGCCATCATTTGTGTGCTTTTGCCGCTCTGCCCCTATTATTAGCAACAGGTAAAAATTAAACTTCCAATAGTTAATTAAAAGTGCTTGGAAATCGTTGCTCAAATGGTATTGACACAATTCATTTTGATCCTAGCACTTATAATGTAAACGAAATAGAAGTATTGAGCTTTGTACGGGGAATAGAAAAAGCGATCTTGTTTATATTCTTGTTGGTCGCTTAAGGATAAAAGACTAAGTGAAATGACCGAAGCTTTTAAAAAGATAGCATCTGAGTTCTAAAACCCCAAATTATTGTTGGTTGGGCCCAATGAAAAAGATAGTGACCCTTTGTTGCCACAAACAGAAGATTTCATTAAGAACGCCAATCAAGTAGTTATCGTAGGCTTACATTGCCATGTATGACCCTATTTTGCTATTTCCAATTATTTAGAATTTCCGAGCTAGCGGGAAGATTTCCAAATGCTGTGATGCAAGCAGGAGCTAAATGTTTGAATACTATTGTCACCAACATTAATGGATGTAACAAAATCAATAAAACAGCTGAAAATGGTATAATTCTTCCTCCTAAAGATGAAATCGCATTGTTTGA
>CAZHJO010000503.1:0-2639 GCA_964532755.1 uncultured Maribacter sp.
GAGGAAAAAGAAAATGTCGAGACGTTCGGTTCTGACTACGTTGCTTATATCAAGGAAGTATATGGCGATTTTGAGTTGATGTTGGATTTCAAAATTACCGAGGGAGCCAATAGTGGGATAAAATATTATGTAGATACCGACCTCAATAAAGGACCAGGCTCTTCAATTGGTCTGGAATATCAAATTTTGGATGATGCCCGCCATCCTGATGCAAAAAAAGGGAATCATGAGGGTAGCCGTACTTTGGCTTCACTTTACGATTTAATACAAGCTTCCATTGACAAACCTGTGAATCCGATAGGGGAATGGAATTCGGCACATATAATCTCCAAAGATAATCATGTTGAACATTGGCTAAACGGAATGAAAGTCCTGGAATATGAGCGTAAAAGTGATAACTACAAGAAGCTGGTTTCAGAAAGCAAATATGTAAAATGGCCTAAATTTGGTGAATCGGAAAAAGGACATATCTTATTACAGGATCATGGAGACCGTGTTAGTTTCAAGAACATTAAAATAAGACCAATCACAAAAGAATAACTAATGAGCACACGAAGAGATTTCATTAAAAAAACTACTGCAGCATCAGCTGCAGTGACCTTAGGAGGGTTAGTTTTGCCTAATTTAGGACACGCCAATATTATAGGTGCCAATGACCATATTAACTGTGCCGTTATTGGTATACGCAGTAGAGGAAAAGCCCACGTAAAAGCCATTCATGCTGATTTTAATGCCAAAGTACTTTACAGCTGTGATGTTGATGATATCATTCTCGAAGAGCACAACAACTGGTGCCAAGAGAATATTGGTTATGTCCCTAAAGTTGAAAAGGATTTTAGAAAAATTTTAGATGATAAGGATGTTGACGCAGTCTTCATTGCCACACCTGAACATTGGCATGCACCTATGACCATTATGGCATTACAGGCGGGCAAACATGTATATGTAGAAAAACCTTGTAGCCATAATCCCTTTGAAAACGATTTGTTGGTAGCCGCACAAAAAAAATACGGCAAAAAAGTCCAAATGGGTAATCAACAGCGTTCTGCGCAGACTTCGATCAGGGCTATTAATGAAATTAAAGCAGGGATCATAGGGGAAGTTTATAAAGGTGAGGCTTATTATTCCAATAATCGGGGATCAATCGGGATCGGTAAAAAGGTTGATGTTCCTGCAACTTTGGATTGGGACCTATGGCAAGGACCTGCTCCAAAAACCGATTATAAAGACAATATACACCCATACAACTGGCATTGGTTCAGGAATTGGGGAACAGGTGAAATCCATAACAACGGTACCCATGAAATAGATATTTGTCGCTGGGCGCTTGGTGTAAAATTACCTGAAAGAGTTACTTCTTTTGGTGGTAAATACACCTATAAGGATGATTGGGAATTTGTTGATAACCAGCAGGTAACTTTTCAATTCGAGGATAATAAATTCATTACTTGGACCGGCCATAGCCGAGGTATTATGAAACCTAAAAGACCTGGAAGGGGAGCAACAATATATGGTAGTGAGGGATCTATAGAACTAAGTAGAAATTCTTATAGCGTATTCGGCTTGGATGGTGAACCCATTAAAGTTGAATATGAACAAACCAAAAGTGCTACAACAAATACCAGGGGCGAAGGTGGATTGGACGTAAACCATGTCGGTAACTTCTTTGATGCCATTCGTAAGGACACCTCCTTAAAAGCCGATATCAATGATGCGAGCATCTCAACAATGCTTTGTCATTTGGGTAATATGGCTCAGGACGCTGGGGAAACATTGAAAATTGATTCGAACACGGCTAAGGTTTTGAACAACGAAAAAGTAATGCAGAACTGGAAAAGGGAATACCAAAAAGGTTGGGAACCAAAATTGTAAAAATGAAACGAGCATTAATGAATTTTAGACATTTTTTTTAAAAAAGGCAATGTTTAAAATTTTTAATGCGAGAACGAGTGCAGCGAGTGGTTGCACACGTTCTTAATTTTATAATTATCTTATTATTAAATAATTACAAAACTTTATACGTGTGAAAAGAAGGGAATTTGTAATAAAGAGTAGTCTGGCTTCGGCGGCAGTAGCAACCTCATCTTCGGTCCTCGGTAAGATCCAAGTCTTCAACGGGGCCAATGATACTGTGAATATTGGTGTAATTGGTACAGGAGACCGAGGATCTGGACTCACCCCATTTATCAATCAAATTGAGAATTTTAATGTGATTGCCTGTTGCGATACTCTACCTTTTCGTTTGGAGAACGGGCTGCGTAAGGTTAAAGGAAACGCCCAAGGATATAAGGATTATAGAAAATTATTGGACAACCCTGATATTGATGCGGTCCTGATTGCAACACCATTGAATACACATTCTAAAATTGCAATGGATGCCCTGGATGCCGGAAAACATGTATACTGCGAAAAAACCATGGCCAAAGGCTATGAAGGTATTCAGCACTTAGTAAGAAAAGTCAAATCCTCTAATAAAATATTTCAAACAGGACACCAATATCACAGCTCACGTTTATATACCCATGTTGTAAGAATGATCAAAAACGGGACTATTGGTAAGATAACAGCTTTTGAATGTCAATGGAATAGAAATGGTAATTGGCGAAGACCCGTTCCCAGTCCAGAACTGGAACGTGCCA
>CAZHJO010000504.1:0-2631 GCA_964532755.1 uncultured Maribacter sp.
CGAGCGGTGACAATGTTGATGTAGACCAGATTGTTGTATTCACCGATTGGCAAGATCCTAGAGACACTGATAATGTTAGTTATTTCGACAATATTTCATGGGAAGGACTTAAACTAGCGGATGGAATATCAACTGGAATTTCCAATTATGAACTTCCAAAGTTTAAAGTATACCCAAACCCTTCACAAAATGTTTGGAATATAAAATCAGGTACTCAAATTTTAAATTCAGTTATACTATTTGATGCTTTTGGAAAACAGGTTCTTTCTTTAAAACCAAATTCAAATGAAGTTCAAATTGATGCTTCAACATTGTATACTGGATTGTATTTTGCAAGGATAGAAACAAGTTTTGGGTTTAAAACAGTCAGGCTTATTAAAAAATAAATAGCTTATTAAAATTGGCTATGTGGGATGTTGACTTTAACCACAAAGTTCACGAGGAAGGCACAAAGGTCACAAGGGAAAAACTTTAGAAGTCTATAAAGCCTGTAGGGCTTTAACCTTCATAGCGCTGGGTTGCACCCGGTGCTATGAATACAGCACCACATGAAATTTGGCGGTATTTTTGACCAAAAATGATGACAAATTTTTTCCTAGCTCCAAATTTTATAGAAACCTAGATTTTAAGAATATTTTTATAACAGCCATTATCTTTAGCCATTAAACAATCACATTAAATGAAGTATTTTTACTTATTACTTGCACTACTCACTTTTTATTCAGGTTTTTCACAAAGTTTACCAATTGGTTTTGAAGGGGATATTATTACTTCTGACTTTGTTGATTTTGATGGAGGTACGGCAATCGTCACTAACAATCCAAATCCATCGGGTAGTAATACTACAAGTTCTGTTGGACGTATCGTAAGAGATGGTGGTGCTATTTATGCAGGCAGTAAAATTTTATTGGCAGACAATTTAGATTTTTCAGTATTGACAAAAATAACGATGAAAGTCTATACCACTGCACCTGTAGGAACTACTATTAAATTTAAACTGGAAGGGTCTGGGCCTGCAGTAGATGTTGATGCTGTCACTACTGTTTCTGGCACTTGGGAAACTTTAGAATGGGTTTTTATAGGCACTGAGAACAACCTTAACGAAATTGTTTTTATGTTCGATTTTGGAAATGTTGGTGACGGCTCTGCGAGTTCAACCTTTTATTTTGATGATATTGAGCAGACTGCAGGACCAACTGCTCCAAGACCAACATCTTTACCAATTGATTTTGAATCGGATGTTGTTGATACAGATTTTTTGAATTCTAACGGAGCAATAGCGAGCATTATTTCGAACCCTCAAATAGATGGTGATAACCCTAGTGCAACAGTTTGCCAAATTGTACGTGATGGAGGCGACTTTTGGGCAGGAAGTAAAATATTTCTAAATAATGCTATCGATTTATCTACAATGTGGCATATATCCATGAAAGTATATACTACAGCACCAGTAGGTACTAGAATAAAATTGGAACTAGAAAATTCGAGTGATAAAACCAATTTAGACTATCTAACAACAGTCACTGGCGCATGGGAAACCATTAGCTGGAATTTTGATGGACAAGCCAATGATTATGATAGAATACAAGTAATGTTTGATTTTGGAAATATTGGAGATGGCACAAGTGCATCCACTTTTTTGTTTGATGATGTACAGCAAGTTACAGGACCTGCCATTCCAAATCCTGTCCCAACAACTTTGCCAATTGATTTTGAATCAAGTGTTGCAACCTCGGATTTTATCAATGAAAGTGGAGGAATAGGTGAGGTAGTAGCTAATCCTTATGTTGATGCAAATAACCCAAGCGCAACCGTAGGAAAATTTGTTAGAAGTGGTGGTGCTCCGTGGGCAAAGAGTAAACTTGTGTTAACAGATTTTATTGAGGATATGTCAACGTTAGGATCCTTCTCAATGAAAGTCTATACAGATGCACCGGTGGGTACATTACTGAAATTTAAAATAGAAAGTAATGTCGATAATTTCGCCAATGAAAAAGATGCTTTAACAACAGTATCAGGTGAATGGGCAACTTACACCTGGGACTTTACAAACCAAGACAACCCGATTTACAATGTTGTAACACTCATGTTGGGTTATGCGACACCAAACGATGCGTCTTCCAATGCCACATTCTTTTTCGATGACATACATCAAATTTCGAGTACACTTAGTGATGGCAATTATCAATCATCCAGTATGGATAAAGTTAGTATTCATCCAAATCCATCAAGTAATATACTGAATGTTAGATCGACTGATAAAGACATAAAGCTTATAACACTATTTGATATTGTTGGAAACCAGGTTTTACTTATTCATCCAAACAGTAGTAAGACAACTTTAGATGTATCTCATTTCGCTAGCGGTATTTACATTGCAAAAATCTCAACTGATGATGGATCAAGAAGTATTAAGTTTATGAAAGAGTAAGAGTTATGATCTGATATCTAGTATTATCAGGTGCATAATATTTTTTAGCAAATATATTTTTCCAGTCATTCACATAAAATAATTTTTTAGTTGCAACTATAAATTTATTAAGGATATTCCAGAGAAGGAATTTACCTTATATATTAATATATTAAAACATTTTACCTCTGAATGGTTACCCCGTTTTATTGAATTCATAC
>CAZHJO010000505.1:0-2614 GCA_964532755.1 uncultured Maribacter sp.
TCGGCATCATGCGCCCTTTCTTCATCCAACCAAAATATTGTCGGCACTTCGGAAGAACGCGCTCTTGCAACCGCCAGTTTTATCCAATCTTGTATAGGTGCATCCTTAACTTGGCACATTCTCCAAATATCACCTTCTTCTACCGTATGCTCAATCAGGGATTCACCAGAATGAATATCCACAACAGAGACTTTACCATTGGATTCAATTTCAAAGGTTTTGTCATGTGAACCGTATTCTTCAGCTTTTTGTGCCATTAAACCAATATTTGGTACGGTTCCCATGGTTGTTGGGTCAAAAGCTCCATGCTCCTTGCAGAAGTCGATCGTGGCCGCAAAAACACCTGCGTAACTACTATCAGGAATAACGGCTTTTGTATCCTGGGATTTGCCCTCGGCATTCCACATTTGACCTGAATTACGAATCATCGCGGGCATGGAAGCATCAACAATGATATCACTGGGAACATGAAGATTTGTTATGCCCCTATCTGAATTTACCATGGCCAAAGCTGGGCCATTCGTTATGGCTTTTTTTATGTCGTTTTCAATGGCTGTTCTTTGCTCTGAGGGAAGCCCCTCTAACTTATCCAACAAATTTTCCAAGCCGTCATTCGCATTGACACCTATTGCATCTAATTCCGCTTCATATTTGGAAAAAACTTCAGCAAAGAAAATCTTCATGGTATGTCCAAAAATAATAGGGTCTGAAACCTTCATCATAGTCGCTTTCAGATGTAATGAAAATAATATTCCACGTTGCTTGGCGTCTATTACTTGCTCTGTTAAAAATGAGATCAAGGCTTTTTTGTTCATTACGGTAGCGTCAATGATCTCTCCTTCTAAAAGTGGTATGTTTTCTTTAAGAACGGTAATAGATCCATCTTGGGATTTCATCTCAATTTTAACCGAAGTAGCAGTAGATAAAGTAACCGATTTTTCGTTTGATTTGAAATCGCCATGGTCCATAGTTGCAACATGTGTGGCGGAATCTTTGCTCCAGGCACCCATTGAATGTGGATTCTGCCTGGCGTAATTCTTTACTGCCCTTGGTGCGCGACGGTCTGAATTACCTTCGCGCAATACCGGATTTACAGCACTACCCTTAATCTTGTTGTACCTAGATTTTATATCCCGTTCGGTATCATTTTGTGGGTCATCTGGGTAATCGGGTAAGTCATAGCCTTTATGCTGTAATTCTTCTATGGCTTCATTCAACTGTGGAATAGAAGCGCTGATATTCGGTAATTTAATAATGTTTGCCTCTGGCATTTTGGCCATATTTCCTAATATTTCCAAATCGTTCTCCATACGCTGATCCTCATTCAAAAAGTCAGGGAATGCAGCAATTATTCTTGCGGCCAATGAAATGTCCTTGGTTTCAATGGTAATTCCTGAAGGTTTGGTGAATGCTTGTACTATAGGTAAAAAAGATTGGGTGGCTAGGGCAGGAGCTTCGTCCGTCTTGGTATAAAGAATTTTAGGCATCTACGGTAACGTGTTTTGATTTAAGAGCTGCAAATATACAATTTTATGGTTGCTCATTTACTGCTAATTTTTGTATTATTAATAAAAGGAAAGTATATTCTTTGCGAAGACCTCAATCTGAAAAACAGGGGGATTTTATAAAGACAAAAGCCATATCAGTGTACAAGTACATTGATATGGCTTTTTAGAAACAGTCCGTAAATTTATGTTCTGTATTTTCAACAAAACCGCAACCATTGATTGCCATTTACAATACCATTCCCACGTTTGAAATACGGTGTTCTTAATTTCTCAACCAAGTAAACTCCATTGTATTTCTTCTCGTTGTCTTAATGATTCTATCTTAAATGTACAACCGAGGTTATATATTTAACGCAAAAACACCTACACACCACTAAAAAGCGACAGCCCTTCAGCAACATGCTCATCTTATTGATTCATATCGGTATGATCAAGATCTTACCGGAACTTCCCAAAAGATTAAACAACAATATAAAGAACGTAAACTCTATAATGATTTAATGCTATATCCTAAGATATTTCCCTTAAACCATGAAATAAATATAATACGAATTTCTTAAAACACAAAGAATTAAAAATCAACATATTATGAACTAGTGTTGTTAACAATTGTTCATAAAAAAACACCCATCGTTTTCGATGGGTGTTTTTTACCTATTGTGGAACCCTAATTAAGAGCGAACCTCTTTGATTCTTGCTTTCTTACCAGTAAGACCTCTAAAATAGAATATTCTTGCCCTACGTACTTTTCCTCTCTTATTTACCTCTACTTTTTGCAAAGCCGGTAAGTTGATCGGGAAAATACGCTCTACACCCACCGTCCCTGACATTTTACGAATCGTAAATGTCTCAGTGGCACCAGAGCCTCTTCTTTGTATAACAACACCTTTAAAGAACTGTGTACGTGTTTTGTCACCTTCCTTAATTTCATAATACACCGTAATCGTGTCACCTGCTGAAAATTCTGGAAATTCCTTTTTTGGAATGAACTCGTTTTCTACGAAGTTGATTAATGATTCCATTACTCTAATTTTATAATTATGCCCAATCAACATTCACGATTATCGTCAGAGGTTAATTTAGCAGTGTGCAAAAATAGTCTATAA
>CAZHJO010000506.1:0-2613 GCA_964532755.1 uncultured Maribacter sp.
ACAAAGAACGAAGAATACGTGGTTTTTATGATGGAACCAAAACAGAGGAAATCGAAAAATTAATGAATGACCTGGAAGTTCTCAAAGCAGCTTACCAAGAGTGAAATTACAGTTCGCAAAGCCCAAATTCCTATTTCAATCTTAAAAGTCTAACCTAGTCCGGATTAATAGTAGGTAGATAATTTGCAGTCACTGTATTTTTAGGATTTGACCATTATTTTTTGGGTTTTATAGGATATTTTATCCTATTTTTGCCCTTACTTATAATCAATCTAAATAAAAATTGATGGTAACGGTAGCTGACCTCAAACGAGGGGAACGAGGAATTATCAAGGAGTTCGCTGAAGATATTCTGCCTATTAAATTACTTGAATTGGGTTGCTTACCCGGTAATGAAATTGAATTGGTGCAGCATGCGCCGTTTAAAGATCCACTTTATATCAATGTTAATGGATCCCATATTGCCATCAGACGCTCGGTTGCCCTTCAGATCGAATTGGATATTATTGAAGACATTTTAGAAGCATGAGCAAACAAATCAATGTTGCGCTCATTGGAAATCCCAATACCGGTAAAACCTCGGTTTTCAATCAATTAACAGGACTCAATCAAAAAGTAGGGAATTACCCTGGAATTACAGTCGAAAAAAAGGAAGGTATTTGCAAGCTACCCAGAGGTGTAAAGGCACATATTTTGGATCTCCCCGGAACTTATAGCCTAAATACAACATCCCTTGATGAAAGTGTTGCCGTAGAACTTCTATTGAACAAAAATGATAAGGACCACCCCGATGTGGCCATAGTTATCTCGGATGTTGAGAATCTGAAGCGTAATCTCCTATTGTTCACACAGATCAAAGACCTAAAAATACCGACCATTCTTGTCATCAACATGGCTGACAGAATGAATCGAAAGGGCATTAGCTTGGATATTCAACAACTTGAGAACAAACTTGACACCAAAATAGCCCTTGTCAGTACACGACAGCAAACAGGCATTGATAAATTAAAGCGGTTGATTGCCAACTACAGGAAATTATCAGTCTCTCCAAATGTAGATACCACGGTTATCGATCCAGATTATTTCGACCGTTTAAAAGAGACGTTTCCCAATGAAGATCTTTATAAGCTTTGGCTAGTGATTACCCAGGATGTAAATTTTATGCCCATTGAGAAAACCTTGATCAAAGATTCAACTTCCTTTGCTACCAAATCCAAGTCCGAGCTTAAACGACTACAGCAAAAAGAGACCATAAAGAGATATCAATTCATCAATTCGGTATTGAAGGATTCATATAAGGTAGATGCGAACGCGGCAAGAGGTATTAAGGCCACACTTGATAAGATCTTAACCCATAAGATCTTTGGTTATCTAATCTTCTTTGTAATCCTACTTACCATTTTCCAAGCCATTTATGATTGGAGTAGTTATCCGATGGATTTTATAGATGAGTCTTTTGCCTCAGCTAGCGAATGGGTCAAAAGGACCTTACCGGACGGAACCTTAACGAATTTAATAGCCGAGGGTGTTCTTTCAGGGATCGGGGGAATTGTAATTTTTATACCACAGATTGCATTCTTGTTTTTGTTCATCTCTTTACTTGAAGAATCGGGGTATATGAGCAGGGTTGTTTTCTTGATGGACCGTATAATGCGACCTTTTGGCTTAAGTGGTAAGAGTGTAGTTCCATTGATCTCCGGAACGGCATGTGCCATACCGGCCGTTATGGCTACACGTAACATCGAGAATTGGAAAGAACGTCTTATCACCATATTGGTTACACCCTTCACTACCTGTTCCGCAAGATTACCGGTATACCTTATCATAATTGCTTTGGTAATTCCTCAAGGCCGCTTTTTGGGCTTAGGTTATCAAGCATTGACGCTTATGCTTTTGTATTTAATAGGATTTGGTGCCGCGATAATCTCGGCTATGGTTTTAAACAAAGTATTGAAAATCAAAAACCGTACTTTCTTTGTGGTCGAAATGCCCAGTTACAAACTCCCCTTACTAAAAAATGTGGCATATACGGTTTGGGAAAAAACCAAGAGTTTTGTCTTTGGCGCAGGTAAGATCATTTTGGCAATATCGATCATATTATGGTTTTTGGGCTCAAACGGCATTACTGACAATTTTGAGAACGCAACATCGATTGTCGAAAATCGCATAAGTACTGATGGCTTTTCGGCTTACAATCAAAAAAGTATCGAAAATGATATAGCAATGTATCAAAATGCTCTCAGAGACAGTACTGTCAAGGGAGTTTATACTATCAGCATAAATCAAGAAAGGGATTCAATAAACCAATTCAGGGAAAAACTGATTGAAAGAGCCAAGAATCAGGAAATTGCCAGTTACAAACTTGAAAATTCATATATAGGGAATATGGGTAAGGCCATTGAGCCCATGGTGAAACCTTTGGGTTATGACTGGAAGATAGGTATTGCCCTTATAACTTCTTTTGCGGCCCGTGAAGTATTTGTAAGTACATTGGCCACAATTTACAGCGTAGGAAGTGACGAGGAAGACACGATCAAGAATCGTATGGCTGCTGAAGTGAATGCAGACACAAAAAAGCCCTTGTTCAATTTGGCATCGGGCATATCACTTTTA
>CAZHJO010000507.1:0-2608 GCA_964532755.1 uncultured Maribacter sp.
TCCCACTTTGACACTACTCCCGATTTTACTGGGACCAACGTAAATCCACAGATCATTGCGGATTACGATGGCCAGGATATTGTGCTGAACCAAGAACAGAATATAATTCTTTCGCCTGATTATTTTGAAGACCTCTTACTCTACAAAGGACAAACATTGATAACCACTGACGGAACTACATTACTCGGAGCAGATGACAAGGCCGGTATCGCTGAAATCATGACGGCCATGGAATATTTGGTGCAACATCCTGAGATACAACATGGTAAAATAAGAGTTGGGTTCACACCTGATGAGGAAATAGGTCGTGGTGCCCACAAATTCGATGTTGAAAAATTCGGGGCAGATTGGGCCTACACCATTGATGGGAGTCAAATCGGGGAATTGGAATATGAGAATTTCAATGCCGCAAGCGCTAAGGTTACCATCAAAGGAAAAAGTGTGCATCCCGGTCACGCAAAGGGGAAGATGATCAATGCCATTAGTATCGCCAATGAAATCATGGGTATTCTACCACCTGAGGAAACTCCGCAATATACAACGGGGCGAGAAGGTTTTTTTCATGTCCATCATTTAAAAGGCGAAATAGAGCATGCCGAATTTGAAATGATTATTAGGGATCACGATCGTGAACACTTTGAGAAACGCAAAGAACTGCTTTGTAAAATCGTCGACAAATTAAACGCCGATTTCGGTGATTGTATTCTGCTCGAAATAAAAGACCAGTATTTTAATATGCGGGAAAAAGTTGAACCAGTGTATCACATTGTTGAAATAGCCAAAGAGGCGATGGAAGCACTTGGGATCAGCCCGATTATAAAGCCCATTAGAGGGGGTACTGATGGTTCGCAATTGAGTTATATGGGCCTCCCGTGTCCGAATATTTTTGCCGGAGGACATAATTTTCATGGTAAGTACGAATACGTTCCTGTAGAGAGTATGCAGAAAGCCGTTGAAGTTATCATCAAAATTTGCGAACTTACTGCGAAGAAAATTTAGATATTATGAAAATCTCGGAAAAACTTGAAGCCTATTTTGAAAAAGAACATCCCTATAAGGAGGGTATTTCCCTATTGAGGGATTTAGCCGCCAAGACCGTAGCTGTAGCGGCCTTTAAATGGGGATCACCAGTTTATACCACGGATGGTAAAAATGTATTTTGGATTGCTAGATTCAAAAATCACTTTGGCCTAGGCTTTTTCAATGGGATGTTTTTGAAAGATCCCAAAAATGTGCTCGTAAATGTCCAAGAGGGCAAGACCCAGGCCATGAGGCATTGGAAATTCCAATCAATTGAAAGTATAGACCAGCCAACGGTAATTGCCTATATGAATGAGGCTATTGAGAATCAAAAAAAAGGCCTACGATTAATTCCTGCAAAAAAGAAGAAAGAAGTTCTTGTAATTCCAAATTTACTGAACGAGGTATTTGAACAAAACCCAAAAACAAAAGAAGCATTTAAAACCTTATCACCCTTTAAACAGCGGGATTATGCGGAGTATCTTTCAAGTGCTAAACAAGAAAAAACAAAACTAAGGCGATTGGAAAAAATTATTCCAATGATCAATCAAGGTATTGGGCTTAATGACAAATACCGAAATTGCTAATCACCATAGTAATCTTATGAGCAGCGTTAGTGTTGCTCAGTTTTTAAAGCATCGGTAATTTCCAGCCGTTATGATAGGTTGCCTTTAAAAATTCATTGGCCGATTCTTGCTTAAACTCACCCTTTGTTTCGTCCCAATAAATTCGATCACCGGATTTATAGGCAACATTACCCATGTGCGAAACTAAAGCTGCATCATAACCAACCGCGATTGGGGCATTTAAACCAGAAGCATCCCTACTTTTGACCGACTCAATAAAGTTTACGGTATGAAGGTCCAATCCATTACCTTTATTTTGCTGTACGGGAATTGCTTCCATTCTTTTTTCCGGCTCTTTTCCCCAGCCCTTAAATTCGTTTTCAGGAATAACCTCCCAACCTCCCCGGTCTAAAACCAAAGTGCCATTGTTTCCAATAAAGGCGATACCATGATTGCGTCCATAATTACCCCCATCTATGCCTGTAGCATGCTCCCATAAAATAGAGAATCCATCGTATTCAAAAACAGTCTGCAAGGTATCAGGGGTCTCGGAAGCATCATCTGGATAAGCGAATTTACCCCCTAAGGCCATAACTGATTTCGGTGTTCCGGCCTTCATTCCATAAAGGGCATAATCAATTAAATGAACGCCCCAATCAGTCATTAATCCACCAGCGTAATCCCAAAACCATCTAAAACTAAAATGGAACCTATTTTTATTAAAATCTCTTTTTGGGGCTGGGCCCAACCACATATTATAATCTACACCGGGAGGGACGGGTGCGTCTGGAATAATGGGAACCGGTTGCATCCAACCTTGGTAAGCCCAAGCCTTTGCCAAACGTATTTCGCCCAATTTACCAGAGTGAACAAAATTTATAGCATCAACAAAATGAGGTTGACTTCTTTGCCATTGACCAATTTGAACCATACGATCACTCGATCCAACAAAGTGCTTCATTATATTGGCCTCCTGGATAGAATTTGCGATTGGTTTTTCGCAGTAAACGTCTTTCCCAGCC
>CAZHJO010000508.1:0-2599 GCA_964532755.1 uncultured Maribacter sp.
AGAAAATTGCTTTCTTCAAAGGCATTGTTCTTGGCAAAATGGTTTACAGCCTTATTCATGAATAAAACTTCCTGTTGCTTGTCCTCTGCAGGTAAAACCACATCTTTCGCAAAGTTTTGACAGAATTTCAGATAGTTCTTGGTGTAAAAATTTTCATCTGCAAGCGCATCTACTCCCAAAAAATTCTCTAACCAATATTTGGCATCATAGCGATTACTATCTACTGATAGAACTTTATAGCCATCTTCTTTGTTCACATTGAAAATAAGACAACCTTTATCCAACTTATTAATATTTATACCTTGTTGGATAACAATATCCAAATTGCTGTCTTTTTCCTCGAATTGAAGAAAATCATACTTTAATTCACTCTTGAATATACCAATGGCATCGACTTTTTCGTTGTCCAATAAAACTCCTGATAAATAGGCAATATAAACCTCACCGTTTTTTATATGCGGATGGCTCGATTGCTCAAAGAGATGCATGGCTATTTTTTTCGAATTGTCATGTGCACTTGTAGGGTCTTGAAAGATTTCAGTTGCGATTTTATTGATTTCATTGAACTCAACATCTACTTGATTGGTCAACTTAAAGTAGTTCTCCTCTTTCTCACGAAATGGTCTGAAAAAGTATTCTTTCAATAAGCCCGTAGTCTCATCATTTAAATAAAAGGGCTCCTTTGATAGGAATATGCCCTCATTCTTATTTTTGTTGCCAACACGGTGCAGCGATATACTTTCGATTTGAGTGGGGTAGAGGTTGATCATATTTTAGCTAAGAGTTAAGAGTTATTAGTTATTGATTTGGAGTATTTCTGCGCACTAAACACTGACAACTGTTTGCTGGAGATCAGTTCCAATTTTCATCAAAATCCAAATCTTCATAGTTATCAAAGGTATCATCAAGGTCTATGGCCGTATTTTCAGCTTTAAAATTCTTCTCTGGTGGTGATTCAGGCAATTCCCCAAAACTAAAAAGTATATTGGGGTATGACCTTCCAGGTTCCTCTGCCACTATATCAGCCAATTCAACAAAGAACGTCCACATATTTAAAAAATCATAGACATAAATAAGTTTAGGTGTTTTAACCGTTAGCACATCCTCCAGGAAAGTTTCATTCATCAATCGAACATCAGAACCGGTTTCACTCATGTCAAAAAGAGCGATCTCCTCATCTTGTTTCCATGCATCGTCACAAGTATAGAAAGAGGCCATTTCATTGCCTAAAAAACCAAAAGACTGGGAAATGGCGTTGTGAAATTCCTCCATTGAACTGTGTCCTTCAATTTCAATATCCCTAAAGATATCATTATCGGCATCCAAGATTATTCGAATCTTATATATCATGTACTCGATTTTTGAGTGGGGCAAAGTTACAAAGTTTTGGGACTTCTCTCTGCATTAAAGGATTCCAGTACCAAATAGAACTGTATGCCAAATAGGAGAGCGGCCAATACCAAATGCAATGTTTGACTTGTAAAAGGAAAATCCCAATAAAACATGGCCATGCCGCTTATGACTTCAACCAGTAGAATAAGCAACACCCAATTGATTTTAGAAAGACCCAGATTCAATTTATATATCCTGTAAGCCAAATAAAGATTGAACAGGGTCACCACTATTGAAAAAGACCTATGGATATAAAAAGAAATAGTAGGATCATTCAGCCACAAGTTTTTTGCTGTTTCACCGACTATAGCCACTTGTTCATCAACAAATTGTCTTACCTGTGTTCCTAATACAATCTGTACAAGGGTTAAACCAAAAACTATGGTTAGAAGTACAGCGGTCTTTAAATCATAGGTAAAATATTTTCTATTTTCCTTTGAAATAAAAATGAGGTAAAGCAACATTGCGACGATGACCAGCGCCATGACCATATGTATGGTTATCTTAACCGGTTCTAGAACGGAATAAACCACCGTAGCTCCCAACCAGGCTTGGAATCCCATCGCAAAAACTACCAACCAAGACAATATGGTAATTCTTTTCTTTTTTTTCCAATAACCAAATGAGGCAATTGCCAGCACAAAAGTACCAAGACCGGCCAAGGCGCCGAAAAGTCGATTTATAAATTCTATCCAGGTATGCCAAGGATTAAATTCAGCATAATCGTGTTTGGTATAGGTTTCCCAATTGTTGATTTCAAAGACATCAGAGGTCTTTATGTCATTCTTAGCTACCTGAAGGGTTTCATTCCGAATTATTACCTGTCCTTTTTTATAATCTTGGTTCGCATGCCATTGTAATTCAGATTCGTTGGTAGGAGGTATATAATGACCGAAACATTTAGGCCAATCGGGGCATCCCATTCCGCTTCCCGTCATTCGTACCACGGCTCCTGCAATAATAACCAAATAAACCAAAACCAAAGCGATTTTGGCGATTTTAAGGTAGTTCTTGAACATGTAATGGCGGTCTTATAATGCGTGCAAAATTACTACACTTTTCCGAATTATTCCGAAAAATAAAGATTTAAAGGTTAGTGATTATTATTGACCGATAATCCTAGTTCCAAACCTTTTTTCATCATAAATTCATGGGCAGCACTATGTTCATTTAAGATTTCACCATCTAAAATAGCTTCTTTGATAGC
>CAZHJO010000509.1:0-2587 GCA_964532755.1 uncultured Maribacter sp.
ATTGTCCGACTTCTTCGACTATTTTGGAGGTACCAGTACAGGGGCTATAATTGCGGCCGGACTTTCCATAGGGATGTCCGTTTCCGAATTGCTGGAATTCTATACAAAAAAAGGTAAAGATATGTTCGACAAGAGCTCACTGTTAAAAAAATGGAAGTCGCTCTACGAGTCCGGTCCCTTACTAGATATGCTGCAACAAACCTTTGGGAAAGACACCAACATGGATATTGCTAACGGCAAGTTTAAGTCACTGCTCACTGTCGTTACCATGAATCGCAGTACAGATTCACCTTGGCCCATTAGCAATAATCCTTTAGCAAAGTATAACGACAAAAACAGACCTGATAATAACCAAAACATAAAACTCTATCAGTTGGTGAGGGCCAGTACAGCAGCTCCGGTTTATTTTCCTCCTGAAACTTTGCAATGGGACGAGAATGATCCTTCTAAAACCTTTGTTTATGTTGATGGAGGGGTAACTTGCTATAACAACCCAGCTTTTCTTATGTATCGTATGGCGACACATTCAGCTTACAAATTAGAATGGGAAAAGGGTGAAGATAATCTACTAATAGTTTCAGTAGGGACAGGTAGCGCTACATCTGAAGGTGAGTATCGAAACTTAGTACATACTGCCACTGAATTACCGACAAATTTAATGTATACCATACAAGTGGATCAGGACATCAATTGTAGGACTATTGGAAGATGCACATATGGTAACAAGATAGATCGGGAATTGGGTGATATGATCCCAAGAAAAAAGCATACAAATAGAGATTTTTTATATGTTCGCTATAATGCCGACCTTAGTGTAAAGGGATTGAAATCGATGGGCTTAGAACATTTAGATGCTGATCGCGTACGTAAAATGGACTCCGTAAAGAGTACAAAGGACTTGCAATTGGTAGGAAGCAAAACTGCAATGAAACAAGTAGATCTAAAACATCTTGGTTCGTTTGTGCCCGAAGAATCTTAATTATGGAAGCGTTTATTGTACGACCTTTTGGAATAAAAAATGGAGTGGATTTTGATGAAGTTCACAAGCAACTCATTATGCCCGCATTAGAGAAAGCAGGCTATAAGGGTAATACAACAGCGGCCATATTGAAGGCCGGAAATATCCGTCAAGATATGTTCCAGTTGTTGCTAACAAGTGATCTGGTCATTGCGGATATATCGATCCACAATGCCAATGTATTCTATGAATTAGGTATAAGGCATGCACTTCGGGCAGGAAAGACCTTCTTGATCCGGAGTCGAAAAGACGAGGTGCCTTTTGATTTAAAAACCGATCGCTATTTAGCCTATGACCATGAGAATCCCGCTGCTTCTTTGGATGCATTGTATAATGGCATTAAAGCGACCATGGCTTCCAAAGAGAAAGACAGTCCGGTATTTCTTATGTTGCCTGGATTAAAACCGCATGACACCAAGGATTTTTTAGCTGTTCCAAGTGATTTTTCAATGGAACTTGATTTGGCAGCCAAAACAAAAGCACAGGGTAAGCTACGTTTGTTGGCCGTTGAAGCCGGATATTTTTCATGGGCACTACCGGCATGGAGGGCAATAGGCGAGATACAATTCGCTGCGGGAAATTTTGAGGATGCCATGGACAGTTGGGGAAAAATAAAGCAAAGGAATCCCCAAGATATTGAGGCTAATGAAAAGCTCGCCACCATTTTTCAGCGATTAGCGGAAAAAGAAGTATCCAAAAATCCGGCTCTGGCTGACGAGCTGCTTGCCAAATCCGAGCAGGCCATAACTTTTTTGTTTGAAAACTCCGCAGGGCTTAGTCCCAGACTACTTTCAGAGGCTCATGCGTTAAAAGGACGCAACGAGAAATGGAGATGGATGCGTGTATGGGAAAAAGAGGAAGAAAATAAGATTTCCAAAACGGCAATTCGGTCAGGTCTATTGACTGGCGCTTATGAAAGCTATCTGCTTGGTTATTATCAAGACCTTAATGAGTTTTACGCTGCCATAAATGCCTTGGCGCTCTTGAAAATTATTATAGAATTGGCAGAGCGGGAAACCAGTGTATGGAATGTCAAATACGATACTCATGAGCTTGCTTCCAGGGCCTTGGATGATTATCGGAAGGAATTTGACAGTTTGGCAATTGTACTTCAAAGGACAATCACTGCCCAGACCAGGAAACATAAAAGGACTGGAAACGAGGATGTTTGGCTTGACCTTACGAAAGCGGAATTGGCACTTTTGACACGTAATAAGCCTGAACGTGTTGCACAGTTGTATCAGGATGCCTTGGAAATGGGGATGAAGCAAAATAAAGATTTTAATCTGACCGCTTCCCAAAGACAGTTATTGCTGTTTGAGAAATTGCGGATTATGCCGGAAAATGTGGCGGCCGTGTTGGCCGAGTACAAGAAGTATGGAGCAAAAGAACGCCCATTGGATACCAATGTCATTCTTTTTACAGGGCATATGATAGATGCGCCTGATCGAAAAGAGCCAAGATTACCAAAGGAAAAAGAAGCGGAGGTACGGGTAAAGATAAAGACCAAGATTACAGAGGTATTGGACAAGCTCTTCGACGGTCAAGCACCTGGCCAAGAGCAGCTGT
>CAZHJO010000510.1:0-2582 GCA_964532755.1 uncultured Maribacter sp.
AGCGGGTAAGCACGTAATATGTGAGAAACCTATGGCCATCAATGCTGAAGAAGGAGAACGTATGGTCAAGGCTTGTAAGGAGGCTAATGTGAAATTACTCGTGGGATATCGTATGCATTTTGAACCAAAAACAGTTGAGGTGATCAGAATGCGAAAGGCGGGGGAATTTTGCCAACCCAAGTTTTTTCAAGGTCAATCGGGCTTCGTTATTGGGAATCCTGATCAATGGCGATTGAACAAGAAATTGTCGGGTGGAGGGGCCATGATGGATATCGGTATTTATTCAATAAATGGTGCTCGATATATCCTCGGTGAAGAACCCATTTGGGTCACGGCTCAAGAGACCAAAACAGATCCAGTAAAGTTCAAAGAAGGAATTGATGAAACCATACAATTTCAAATGGGCTTTCCCAGTGGTGCCGTTGCGTCTTGCTTATCAACCTATGCTATGAGGCACTTGGATCGTTTCTTTATGACCGGGGATAAAGGTTGGATGGAAATGAAACCTTCTACGGGTTATGGCCCTATAATTGGGCGTACCCATAAAGGTGAACTTGAACAACCGCATATCACCCATCAAACCTTACAAATGGATGGAATTGCGCAAATCATCTTTGACGGGATAGAACCCATTGTACCCATTGATGGGGAAGAAGGATTAAAGGACTTGAAAATAATTGATGCGATTTTCTTGGCCGCCGAGACAGGTAAAAAGGTAAAACTAGGATAAAGTATCAATGACCAATTATTGATATTTAGTAAATCATTGATTTATATTGAGGAGTTATCACTAGCTATTGTACCAGATTGTTAATGGTTTCTCCTTTTGAAAATTGAATGATGTTCATTGCCGCAAGTCGGGACATTTCATTTCGAGCTTCGACGGTGGCCGACCCGATATGGGGTGTTACTGCAACATTCTCCATATGTAATAAAGGATTGTCAGGTTTCATGGGTTCGGGGTTGGTTACATCCAATCCTGCTCCCCAAATGGTCTCTTTTCTTAAAGCCTCGATGAGATCATTTTCATTGTGTATGCTTCCTCTGGCCGTATTAATGAAGATCGATGATGACTTCATTTTAGCGAAAGACTCACGATTGAACATTCCTTTGGTTTCCTCTGTAAGGGAGCAATGTACAGACAGCACGTCACTTTGCATTAGCAAATCGTCGAATGAAACATAGTTGGCCTTCAGTTCTTTTTCAGCGGCAAGGTGGTGTTTGCGATTGTGATATATTATTTTCATTCCATACGCCCCAGCACAACGCTTGGCAAACTCGGTACCAATCCTTCCCAAGCCTAGAACACCTAATGTCTTTCCTCTTAACTCAATTCCTAAATTGGCTTGTGGCCGAAAATGATCCCAAGCGCCGGTAATAATTTGCTTATGCATATAAAACATCTTTCGGGCTACGACCAACATGAGCCCAAAAGCTATATCGGCTGTTGCATCTGCCATTGCATTTGGGGTGTTGGCAATAAGAATACCCATTTCGGCCGCTTTTTTTATGTCAATATTGTTGTAACCAGCTGCAAATTGGGAGATTAATTTCAAATGTTTGTTATTTTCTAGAAAAATGGAATCTAAATTATAAATGCTTGAAGAGAGTAGAATATCATTCCGCTGAGCGGCCTCCATGAGTTGTTGCATGTTCATTGGCAGATCATTCGTCCAAACCGTGACTTCCAATCCAGCATCACGAAGCAGATCGATTCCGATTTGAGGGATATTTATGGTTACATGTACCTTCATGGTTAAAGTAAAATCGGGTGATAATTATGAATTAATATAACTTGATATCTATTTTCCTAAAATCGATGGGATGACTATTCGATTGCAGTGAAATATATCCATCTTTTACAAAGGTATCACCATTGACAATAAAGGTTTTGGCAACTTCATTGTCTGGATTGAAGGTGGGATTTCTATAACTTAAAATTGCCTCACCATTCACAAAATGGGATATCTGACCATCCTTAACATCTATCTCCAAAGTGACCCATTGATCTCCATGGAATGTTCTTTTTATATCTGGGGGCGTGCAATAAGTGGTATTTTTTTCACCGTTTATTTCCACGAACATGCCGTTGGCACAAATCTGACCAACAGGTCTTTCATCCTTCCCATTGCCACCATGAAGGTTGTATTCCAAACAAATCGGAAATCGCTGGTTTAATTTTATGCTATTCGGTACTTGACCGTAAAATTGAATGCCACTATCCCGATAGCCCCAATCTGGTGCTCCAGGAGTCGTTTCACCTACAAACCTATATTCAATTCTTAATCGGTAATTCGATAATTTTTTATCATAATACAGGGCTCCGAACCTATCCTTAAAATCATCGCCGTAGGCGTCATAACGAATACTAAGTATTTCATTTTCCACCCGAAAGGTATTTCCAAAATTTTTACCTAAGGGATATCCGCTGATTTTCATGGTCCAACCCTTTAGATCTTTACCATTGAAAGTGGATGTCCATTCACTTTTTGCAACATTTTCGAGATTTGGGATTTCCGATATTTTTTGGGTTTTTGCTTTCCATTCCCGGCAGCCCAGTATTACAAGGGGACATAGGAACA
>CAZHJO010000511.1:0-2581 GCA_964532755.1 uncultured Maribacter sp.
GGGGAACTACTCTTGGGTCGATGATGCCGATTCAGGTGGAACCGTTGTGAGTACGGATGCAGGAAACCTAATCACTGCAGGAACCGATGGAGGGGCCCTTATCGTAGCAGTGCCCAATATTTACAATACAAATTCGACTCTAACTGGAGCTGGTGACAGGACTCTTAATTTAGCAAGTAAGAATCTAATTTTTAATTCCGGTTCTATTGGTATCAACGCTTTACCTCTCGCAGGAGAAAGTCTCCGTATTGGAGGTGGTAATCTCTTTGTGGACGGCACTATATCAACCACCGCGTCAGGTCAGGTACACCCCGACTACGTTTTCCAAAAATACTTTTTAGGGAATTCCAAACTGAAAGAAACCTATAATTTCCTTTCCTTGGAAGAAATTGAAAATTTTGTCAAGAAAAACCACCACTTGCCCGGTATTAAATCGGCAAATGAAGTTAAAAAAGATGGTAGCTGGAATTTAAGTACTTCCAATATTCAAAACCTTGAAAAAATAGAGGAACTCTTTCTACACACCATAGAGCAAGAAAAAAAGATCGATCAACTTAAAAACGAGAATAAAGTATTGAACAAAGAATTGGAAACCCTTAAAAGTGATATGGCGTTAATAAAACAACTATTATTGACAAAGGAGAAAAACAACTAATGCATAAATTTTACTACATTCTTGTTTTTTTTCTTGGTCAGTCCATACAGGCCCAGACCGGCCTTTACAATAGCGGTAATATTCGTATTCACGACCAAGGGCAACTGGGTTTTCATACCAACCTGATCAACGATGCCGTCTTTGATGAAAATGTGGGGCTGGTCGGGTTTTACGGGAATACGCAGCTCAATGTTACAGGGGCCTTTGCCCCCACTTTTTTCGACACCGAGATAGTCAATGGTAATGGGGTGTTTCTGGATACAGGAATCAACAACCTGAACAACACCAATTTTATTATTGGGGATTTTTTGACACCCAGAAATCAGTCTAATGCCTATTACAATGTATTGCAAAACGCCTTTTATGTGGGGGATGGTGATATTTCTAAAGTAGACGGTTATGCAGCCGTGACCCAACAGCAAAATTTTACCTTCCCAGTGGGTGATAGCCAACAGTTACGACCCTTGATTTTAAGCTCGGAAGGCGAGAACCCCCTAGCAAAATGTGCCTATTACTCTGAGAATCCCGGGAGTCCATCGTCATTGAACACCAGTTTTGATACCACAATAAAGGCAAGGGATTTAGGCTTTGTAAGTACCACTGAATTTTGGCGCTTGGAGGGTAGTGTCTCTTCAACCATTAGTATCAGCTGGAATGAAAGAAGCGATATTGGCGCCCTCACCAATGAGGTAAACAACCTTATGGTCGTGGGTTGGAGCAAAGCCGCGCGGCAATGGATACGGCTGGGAAGCACCGTCGTCGTTGGAGATTTAACCACTGGCTTTGTATCCTCGGAAAGTTTTATTCCCGATGATTACGAGGCGATCACCTTTGGTACTATGGATGTACCAGCCGAATTCCTATCCTTGGATAATTTCTTGGTTTCTGCAAATGAAGATGGTATAAACGACACATTGGTCATCCCAGAACTGGAGCAATCACCCAATAACCATCTTATCATTTACAACCGTTTTGGACAGAAGGTTTTTGATCAAGTGAATTACACTGATCAATTCCGGGGATTTTCCAATGTCGACAATTTTGTTATTGATCAACCACAAGGCCTACCTGCCGACGTCTACTTTTATATTGTGAGTATGGAAGATCTGGGATTGGATTTTCAAGGTTTCCTTTACCTAACGCGATAATTTGGTTTTATTTACGTTCCTGATTATTTCAATTCATCGATGAAATACCTAAAAAATCGGTGAAAAACAATTTTTGTTAAGATACTTCAATAATTGTAACAACAAATTTACGTAGTTATACATACTTTTCTTACTTATTTACAACAATTAATATTACAAAATAGCTTATTGGCGTAGTTTTCAGGTTGCAAAAAAACTATAAACCCCCAAAATGAGTTCTAAGAATCTTAGCCTACTACTCCTGTTTTTAGTATCAAATTATACAATTGCTCAACTAAAAGTTGGTGATAGCCCAGACCAAATAAATAAACATTCCCTTCTAGAGCTTGAAAGCCGAGATAAGGCCTTGGTACTTTCCCGCGTGAACACAGCCTTGATGCAAAAAATCAAGCCCTTGGAAGGCGCGTTGATCTATAATACAGATACATCATGCGTATACCATTATAATGGAAAGAAATGGAATAGTCTCTGCAATAGTTCCAATGGCCAAAGTATATCATTTATAGACAATGGAAATGGTACATTCACTATAAACAATACAGACGGAACTTCATTCACATCCAATATTCCCTCAGAACAAGGTGGGGAAAAGGGTGATACCGGTGCACAAGGCGAAGTAGGACCGCAGGGTATACAGGGCGAAAAAGGTGACAAAGGTGAAACTGGACCCCAAGGTACACAGGGTGAGGTTGGACCACAAGGAATTCAAGGCGAAATCGGACCGCAAGGAATTCAAGGTGAAGCCGGACCTCAAGGTCTAAAAGGAGATACAGGAGAA
>CAZHJO010000512.1:0-2566 GCA_964532755.1 uncultured Maribacter sp.
GATGTTTTCTCTAGTAGTCCTTCAGGCACATAAGAGGCCAAGCTGAATACGAAATGATCGTACGAATCAAAGTAGTTCGATAGGAACGACCAGACGCCATTGGTGGTCGCATTCTGTTCCTCCAGGCCAATATGACATCGCCAAAGGGTCTTAACATTTCGCTTGCTTTTGATCATGGAGGCGAGTGGCATGGGTTGGGGATCATGGATTACCACTAGGTCCCCATCGTTTATGGCAGCAATGGCCTTTTCAGCGTTTTGGGCATTGACTTCTTCAAAAATCGCACGATCTTCATCGGTAAAAATACCGTCGCCACTGCCATGTATGGCATTATGGATCCTTTTGGTGAGGTTGAAGAAAGCCTGATCGTTTGCCTCGATGATCATCCACTCGACTTTTATCCCTATGTACCGCATGATCCGCATTTGGCTGGGGAGCATCTCTGCCACCCCTCCACCTGTGGCGGTTGAGTTGATCATCCAAACGGTACAGCCCTTTAGGTCTTCAACGGATTGTTTTGTGGTTTCCAAAAATTCGACGACCAAACTCTTTAAACTACCATACGCCTTGTAATCATCGATTTTAGCGCCTTCTTTGATATTGATTTTTTGCATAACTATACCTTTAATTGAGGAAATGTTAAAGTTAACAACTTTACCTTAGTTACGTATGCGGAAAAGGGTAAAATGAGGTCCTTAATGTAAAATCATTTTTTGGGCGGAAGGACCTTGAAAAAATCCCAGATCACATCACAGGCCACGATATCGCGATTGGTCTTACCGATAAGTACTTTTCCTAAATATTGCTTGCCTCCCGGCCATGTGTGTCCACCACCATTGATGGTGTACAATACCAAATCCCCTTGATCATCGCATTGGGAATATTCAGTGACACTTACTGTGGTACCATCAGCAGCGGTATCGGGTAATTGCACGGTATTTTTTTTAATCGTACAGCCGTTTTTAGCTTTCCAGAACGCTATAATTTCGTCCGTGGAAACAATTTCACCCCTTGTTTTTCGGAATACTTTGACCTGGCCGCCATCATAAGGTACCAAAGGATCATCGGTACCATTCATAACCATTACGGCAACTGGTTTTTCGGGATTGCATTTGGGTAAATAATCCTTGGAAAGGGAAGCGGTCAAAATAGCACCACCCCTAAAAATGTCGGCACGATCGCACAATAGACGTGATGACATAAAACCACCATTGGACATACCCGTTGTGAAAATGCGATGGGCATCAATGTTGTGTTTTTGCTTAAGTTCATCGACTATGGCGGTAATAAAACCCACATCATCAATATCTTCCTTCCATGCCAATACATCCTCTAATCTGCGACCATCGTTCCAATTTTTGTTTATGGCATTAGGGTACACCACGATAAAGCCGTCACGATCTGCCAATTCATTGAATCTTCCAAAAGTGAGGCCAGGGGTGCCTTTTGCCGTACCGCCACCACCGTGAATATGAAATAGTAGGGGTATTGGCCTTTGCATTTTCTCCACTGGAGGCAAATGCACCATATAGCTGCGTTCGTAGCCCTTGAATTGCATGGTGTACGTTTGATCATTACTTTTTTTTGATGTACGTCCCGGGGCACAAGCATTGAAGTTGATAAGGAAAAATGTAATTGACCCAAAAAGTAGAATAACCAAGGATTTCATTCAGTTTAATTTAAGTTGTTTTTAGTGGTCAGAACTGGCTGTCTGTTTACCCGTCCAATGAGGATTGTGAGCTGTAATTCGCCATTGACCATTTTGTAAGGTGTCATAATCTATTGGCCCATTTTTTACTAGTACTACGATTTAATCAAAAGGTATCAAATCTGGTACCAAAAATTTGTTCTTGGCTTTTTGGGAATTGAAAATATCAAAGCTGTAATGGCAATGCATCAATCTCTTGAAATCATTTTTCAACTGCGGGAATTCTGCAATAAAGCCTTTAAATTCACTGGCCGTACTATTTTGCATAAAATGGTATACGGCTTTTACGGCCGCCACGGTCAAAGTAGTATTGTATTTGTTCGTTGCCCCTAGATGGTTCACATAGGCCACCAATTGATTGCATACATTCTCAATGGCCTTAAGCTCACCATATTTTTCAATATGGATATAGGCCAATCGTAAATGTGCTTCGTGGCTAAAAAGGATGGGGTCTAGTTCGCAGGATTCGAACTGTTGTTCAAATTCATCATCGGTTAGATCTAAATGTTTTTCCATTGCCCTAAGTTTCTTGAAGTTACCTAAAGATAGGACAAACGGCAATTATTTAAGTTCTGTTTTTAACATTTTTTGACCAAGAAGGTAGCTAATTACAAATCCGTATAGAAAATTGGAAATGCCCACTTCAACACCATGTCCCAACCTGACATAACCGGGCATGAGTTCGTGGGGCTGGATCAAGGGTGCTATCCCGCCCAAAATGGCAAATACAAGACCTATGAACACTGCCTTTTTAAGCTGTGATACGTCTACTGAACGTAGAATTAGAAGGGCAACACCAATAAAGATAAATCCCCTTAAGTACAACTGGGTTTTGATCATTATATCAAAGGGTGGAAT
>CAZHJO010000513.1:0-2555 GCA_964532755.1 uncultured Maribacter sp.
TTTTTTCGTTGAAACTAGAATCGGTAACATTCCCTACAGCATCCACAATAATATTGATTACTACCTTACCACCTTCGATACAGGTATAGATAGGAGGCGGTAATTGGTAATTGTTTCGCCCGACTAAAGAATAAGAGACCGATGTTCTTCTAGCGGCCAAGTTATTGGTGCGCTCCTCTTTTTGAGCTTCACGTTCGCCAAGCAGTTGCTTTTTCTCTTCCCTTTGTTTCGCCAATTCCTTTACCTTGGCCACATATTCAGAATCTTCGCTACTATAATCTGAATTCTCATCAGACTCACTAGCTGCTTTTTCTGCGAGAATTTCATCAAGTGTTTTTAAAGGTTCAGGATTGCCATAACTGGGTTTAGCAGTTTCATTATAAGCCATATGGCTTTTTATTGGGTCCAACTTCTGTAACTCCTCTAACAATTTTTCCTCTTCCTTGATCAATTCTTCGAGTACTTCTTCGTCTAGAACCAATTCAACTACGTACTCATCTTCTTGTTGTTGTCCACCAAGATGAATGTTATACAGACCTAGCACCACAATAGACATGGAGAAGAATGTAATTAGCAGTGATAATTGTTGGCGGTTGAGATTCATAGAGTTATAACCACTTTTTTACTAAATTATTTTAATATTTCGGGAAAAAGGAATACCGTTCCTAATTTAATTGGAATTTCCCCCATTTCCAAGTATCATTTCCTCGAAAGCATTAGGAGACAGGGCTTTATTTACGTTGAAATCACCTATTTTGGTTCTTCGTAGTGCAGATAAATGACCTCCAGAATGCAGTGCCTTACCAAAATCATGTGCCAAAGATCGTATATAAGTACCTTTGCTGCAGACCACTCTGAAATCGATTTCTGGTAAGTTGATATCTATGATTTCAAATTCTGAAATCCTTACCAATCGTTTTTTTATTTTAACCTCCTTGCCTTCTCGGGCATATTCATAAAGGCGTTTACCATCTTTTTTTAGCGCCGAAAACACTGGGGGAACCTGTTCTATGTTCCCAATAAATTTAGAAGTGTTCCTACGGATCTGCTGTTTGGTAATATGGTCCACAGGAAAGGTACTATTAATATTGGTTTCCAAATCAAAAGAAGGCGTAGTTGCTCCAAGAGTAATCGTTCCGGTATATTCTTTTACTTGCCCTTGAAGTTCATTTATCTTTTTAGTGAATTTGCCAGTGCAAATGAGTAATAGTCCAGTGGCCAAAGGGTCCAAAGTACCTGCATGTCCAATTTTAATTCTTTTTAAATCGAATTTCTTGCGAATGACCCATTTAAGTTTATTCACTGCCTGGAATGAAGACCAACCCAAGGGCTTATCAATTAGAAGCAGTTGTCCGTCTAAAAAATCTTCTTTGGATAGTGAATTCATAGTAATGCATTCTTTGGTATTTCGTCTTCGATGATAAGGGCCTTTACCTCCAAAAGCTATAACCGATTGCAATTAACCCTACTAACAGGCAGTATATCGCGAAGTAAGTTAGTTTGCTCTTTTTTACCAGTTGTATCATCCAGGTACAGGCCGCCAACCCTGCGATAAAAGAGGCAACGAATCCAACTCCCATGGCAAAAGTATTTTCACTTTCAAAACTAAGTTCACCACTCATGATATCCTTACCCATTTTACCAATAATCAGTGGTACGACCATTAAGAACGAAAATCGGGCAGCTTTTGTCTTGTCAACACCTAATAAGACCGATGTTGATATGGTCGCTCCACTTCGGGATATTCCTGGAAGCATGGCAATTGCTTGTGAAACACCGACAATAAATGCATTCTTATAGGATACCTTTCTATTGGTATCCTTTGCCCTATCAGCAAAAAATAGGAGAACAGCTGTAATCAGAAGCATAAAACCAACAAACCGTATATCACTACCGAAAAAAGCTTCTAATTGTTCTTCAAAAAATAGGCCGATCAATGTAGCCGGCACCATTGAAATGATGATTTTTAAAGAAAACCGGGTTTCCTCATTCCACTTAAATTGAAAAAGCCCACGTAGTATTTCCCAAACATCTTTCCGGAATACAACAATTGTACTCAAAGCCGTGGCAAAATGGAGTACTACGGTAAATAAAAGGCTTTCTTCTGGGACCGAATTATCACCTAAAATAGCTTTGCCCAATTCTAAATGCCCACTGGATGATACTGGAAGAAATTCCGTGAGTCCTTGAATAATACCAAGGATTATGGCGTCGATGGTCTCCAAATTAATTTCGCTTCTTATAGGGATTCAATAAAATAGCATAGACCTCTATGCCCAAACCGATCAATACCAGCGTTGGTGCCAATCGGATTCTTCGAAAATTGTAGATATCCTCATTAAAGATATTAGGATCATCACTGCCTCCACCACTCATTAATATAAACCCTAAGGCGATAAAGGCTATACCTATAAACATGAACAAATAATTCTTCCTCTGGAATATAAATTCAGGCTTCCTAACTTGCCCGGTCGTATTTTTCTGCTTTTTGCCCATGCCACAAATTTAATAATATAATTCGTCTGTCCTAAGATTCAAAAAGCGTTGTGTCGCAA
>CAZHJO010000514.1:0-2535 GCA_964532755.1 uncultured Maribacter sp.
TATCCAAGAGAAGCAATGCGGGCAAGCGTGCTTCAATAGCCACAATAATGGCATCCGTACTATCTGTAACGGTCTGATCCGTCAGTTTTTTGACCGCCTTTAGGATTGCCTTATTATCGTAGGTACCGTTTGTTTGTGTTACCGCATCCAATTCAGAAGGTGTAATCAAGTCTTCTGGTACCAATGGACGCAAATTATCTAAGATGGCCAAGATTTTCCGAACCAAGGGCATTACTTCGAATAGACTGATTTTATTCGCTATTTTATAACCATCCGATTTAAAGATAATCTCTAAGATATCATCTGGCTCGATGCTGGCGTCCTTGGCGTAAAGATGGCATTTGACCCTACTTGCAATTTCACTTTCCTGAAAATTGGTTTCCTCACCGGACATGGCTTTCACAAAGTCATAGGCCTCAATTCCCAATTGATGCATAAAAACCGTTTTGGTAGGCTTATTTTTAACACTCACCCGTACACCAATATTTGAAGGATCAGGAAGTTGATTGGCGACCCAAGCATTAATCTCGGGGGATACCGTACTTAACGGACTACCTTTGGCCCATACCTTCGTACTGCCCCCAGGTGCTAGATGAACTCCGATTTTATGGGCCATACTTTGCCCACTTCGTGGAATGTTTACCACTTCGGGCATTTGATTTAGTTCCCCGCTTTCGTTCATCACTTTGAGTACGGCGGAACTGGCATCGGGACTGCCTGAGACCATCTGGAATACGCTTTCCGCGATTAAGAGGTCGTTGATGGAATCTACAATGATGTCCAGATCTTTTAAGGCATTCAGTAGTAGTGATTTCACATCGTTTTTACTGGCGATCCTAAGCTTATTAATGATTTTGGAAGGGAGTTTTTTCTTAGCCTTTTGAAATTCTTTTAGGAGAGAGAGACCATCCACCACATGATATGCTTCGGCCGCCTCTATTGGGCTACTGGCACTGATATCATGTACTTTACCAGCATTAAAGGGATACAGTGTTCTCAGTTCTAAGAAATACTGGTCCAATGGATGTGTGGCCGGACTGTTTTCCCTAAGATTTCTTTCGAAATGATACCCCAATAAGGCGCCGAGTTCTTGACCATTTTTAATACCTTGTAGAAAGAACATTGCCCTTCTAACCCGCTTTGAAGTTAGGTTTACGGCAAGCGTTTCGTCTGGCGACCCTGTTAATCTGTGTGCATCATACCCTCCCTTGAGTACAGCGGCCGTTACGGCCTGACCGATGGATGGGGCGTGTACAAAACCACGACTTACCGCAGTATTCACCGAGGGAGGTACACTATATTTTTTAGTAATAGGATCGAAAACGATATTCGTATTTCGATCGGTTCCCAAATACACAAAACTATCTTTTAAATGCTTGGTGAGTGCTTTTTTGGTGCCATGTGCCCTAGTATCTACAATCGGATTAATGGCATTTTTGGAAGAAGAACCGACCAAAGGAATCTTCTTTGCATTTTTGATTTCCGTGACGTGAATACCGTTTTTTCCATTCGGTTTAACATCCTCTAAAATAGAATAGGCACCTAAGTATAGCCCCTCTTTATCTTTTTTTCTGAGCTTACCGAGCCGTTCTTGTACTACCCCTTGCATCCAAGAATCCAATCGGTAATGCGCCGTATCCAAATGCTCGTTGAACAATCGTTCCAATCTAGCGGTTGGGAGCTGTTTTAAAGTATCCAGACTACTTTTCATCTTTCTCCAAGTAGCAGTGGTAGGGTGTTTTTTAAGGATACGGTCATTAATAAAATCATTTAGTTTCAATTGCCCCGTTACAGTTGGGTATACCTCATTAAGCGCCTCAAATTTATCGGCTTTGATTTGGAAGGTTTCGTTCTGCTTTGTGATTTCCTTTTGGATAGTGGCATCCAGTTTTACCGATTCCTTGGTCATAAAATTGGTCAAGAATCTCTCTCGCTCCTTGATTTTATTTTTATTGGGAATGGTCTGGTTCATACGAATGTCTGCCAACCGTTTAATGGCTGGCATTTTATCGATTGTAATCATTTCCTTGAGCATAACCTGATGCTCCAATGAAAGATTGTTCTTGGTTTTTATATCGTCAACCTCGAAATCAATGACGTCCAATTTTCCAAGTAGATTCGCTTGCGCTAGAATCTGAAATCCGGTATTGAGGCCTTCCCTTAAAAAAGCATGTCGTACCATTAGATACAATAAGGCATTTGGGGCACTTTGCTCTGTATTGGTATACTTTTTTAAATCTTCCAGCCGAATTTGGGTCAAGTTGCTATCGGAGATAAAGTCCAAATAGTTTTTAGCGCTTCCCAATAATGGGCGAATACTTCGGCTTTCACTCGGTTTAGTACCATCGATAACCTGACCTAATAATTGCTTAACCTCCTTCGCCATACCATACCCCAAAATTTTAGGTGCATCACCACCGACAAGGGCATTGTACTTGCCATAAGTAATCAGGTTATTTTGAAATATTTCGGCAAATGAGCTTAGAGAATTGATCAGATTGACCCCACCCACAAATCGTTGGTGGTATTCTACCG
>CAZHJO010000515.1:0-2521 GCA_964532755.1 uncultured Maribacter sp.
CCCATTGATCGCTTCCGCCCATTTGAAGTGTACAGTTATTATTTTGGTACAAATGAAGAAAATCGTACCCCTGAACCAATTGATAGGTAAATTCGGTGAATGACATTCCTTCTTTGGACTCGGCAGATAATCTCTTCTTTACCGAGTCTTTCGCCATCATATAATTAACGGTAATATGCTTGCCCACATCCCTTATGAAATCCAGAAATGAAAAATCCTTCATCCAGTCATAATTATTGACCAAAATCGCCGTATTGTCATCCTCACTATCAAAATCCAAAAACCTAGTTAATTGCGCTCTAAGAGCTGCCTGATTTAAGCGAAGCGTGGCTTCATCCAATAAATTACGTTCTTCTGATTTACCCGATGGATCACCTATCATTCCGGTTGCACCACCCAATAAAGCATATGGTTTATGCCCGGCTAATTGAAAATGGCGTAACATCATTACACTGACCAAATGCCCAATATGAAGTGAATCTGCAGTGGGATCAATCCCAACATAAGCAGATTGCATACCAGTCATTAAATGTTCTTCGGTGCCAGGCATGGCATCGTGTAACATTCCTCTCCATTGTAATTCTTGAACGAAATTTATACGCATTCCCGGTATTATTTGATGTTAGGTGCAAATATAAAAGGAAATACAATGCCTTTACCAATTTGAAATTGGATTTATTCTTCCCCAATTACCTAAATTTGAACTATGGTTTTGGTTACAGGGGGTACAGGATTGGTTGGTGCGCATCTATTGCTACATTTAATACAGCACAACATTCCAGTTAGGGCTATTCATAGGCAAGGAAGCAATTTGAAAAGGGTAAAAAAGGTATTTTCTTATTATTCCCAAAATGCTTCTGATAATTTCAACAAAATCGAATGGTTCCTAGCGGATATCAATGATATTCCTGCTTTGGAAATTGCATTTAAAGATGTGGAATATGTGTATCATGCAGCGGCATTGATATCTTTTGACCCAAATGATTATCGAAAACTTAAAAAAATAAATGCCATTGGCACAGCGAATATCGTCAACTTATGCATGTCCAATAAAATTAAGAAACTTTGCTACGTAAGCACAATAGGAGCCATAGGTAAGAGTGCAAAGGGGACCAAGGCTACTGAGGAAAATCATTGGACAGGACAAGAAGCGAATGTTTACGGTCTTACAAAATATCGGGCGGAAATGGAGGTTTGGCGTGGATCTCAGGAAGGCCTACCGGTAGTTATTGTAAATCCTGGGATTATCATCGGTCCAGGATTTTGGGATAGTGGCAGTGGAAGGCTTTTCACCACCGCCAATAAGGAATATCGCTTTTACCCACCAGGAGGCACTGGTTTTATTTCGATTGGTGACGTCATTAAAATGATGAAGGCACTAATGGATTCAGAGGTAAAAAACAAGCGATTTATCGCGGTGGCCGAA
Source organism: uncultured Maribacter sp. (assembly GCA_964532755.1). Classification (GTDB taxonomy): domain Bacteria; phylum Bacteroidota; class Bacteroidia; order Flavobacteriales; family Flavobacteriaceae; genus Maribacter_A. The sequence continues at coordinate 1,427 of CAZHJO010000515.1, forward strand.
AACCTTATGTATAAGGATATTTTGACAAGATTAGCCATTGAATTAGGTAAAAAAGCGCCCACTACAGAACTACAAACCTGGCAACTACAAATGGGCCGTGTCTTTGATTATTTCAAAAACATGTGCGTTGGAAGCGGTAGGAAAATCACCAAAAAGACCATTTATTCCTTGACACATCGAGAGTCTTATGATAATCAAAGGATAATCGATACTTTAGGTTTTGAATTTGAGGCACTGAGCGATGTAATTGCCTATAGCTGCGCTAAATTTAAGGAAGAGAATCCTTGGGTTTAGTTGGTTTTTCCCTTTTTATTGGACTTTTATTCAATTTACTCTTTAGTTCCAAACTATCTTTTATTCTTTTTGATTCGGTCGTTTTTTCTTTCTCAGCCTTTAGCTGTTTTTCTATTTCTTTATACATTGCTTCATATTCATCGGGCAAAGACGCATAATACCTGTCACTCGTAACAAATTGCAAACTATCTACGCCATAATTCGAAAAAACGAATGTCGTAGGCTCAATATTATGATCATGTAAAACCGTTACACTCAAATTTCTAGCGGAATTCAATAAGGTCATCTCCTTTAAGATAATGATCATTTTATCCTTTGGAATTAAGTTTTCCGGTTTTTCAAGCAGTTTCTCCCCACAGGAAGTTAGGATCATCACCGCTAAGAGTACAAATAGGTTCTTCATCACTCTCTGTTGAATGTTAAGCGTTTTGCATTTCTTTGGGTCGAAAACTTACCCTTTTCATAAGCCAGGTGTCCATTCACGAAAGTATGTGACACTTTTGATTTAAAGCTGTAATTCTCAAAAGGTGACCATCCGCATTTGTATGCGATATTCTCTTTGGTTACCTCCCAGGAATCATTTAGGTTTACAATGGCTAAATCTGCATAAAATCCTTCTTTCACATAACCCCTATTTTTAATCTGGAATAATTTTGAAGGATTATGGCACATCTTTTCCACTATCTTTTCCAAGGATATAAGGCCTTCATGATATTTTTCCAACATGGCGGGCAAAGCATGTTGTACCAAGGGTCCACCTGAAGGTGCCCGGGCATATACATTGTTCTTTTCTTCCAAGGT
>CAZHJO010000516.1:0-2521 GCA_964532755.1 uncultured Maribacter sp.
TAACGAATGACTGCTAAACTCATTCTGTCGCGCGGAATTGGAATAAGAGGCAGAATAAGCCAATCGTAAATTCCAAGGAATCGTAGTACCGTAAATGGGATTTTCGACTTCATCAGTGCCTTTATCCCTATCTATTGGATTATCTTGAAAACTGTCGGCTCTTCCGAATAGGTCATCGGTTCGTCCGCCACTTTGGGCTACATAATCGAATCTATCTACCTCATCTTCCTCTTCTTCCTTATCTTTCTTGAAGGTTTCATTACTCAAAGAATATCCCACGTTTACATTGGCCCGGGTTAACCTAAAAAGACTTCCCCCATTTTTTACATTGAAAGTGTTGATTCTTCTGCCGTTATTGTCAATGGCATAGGGATCAAGGCCCGCCGAAAAATTTATCGACATTTTGTTATCCAAAATATTAGTACCGCCATTTACACTTAAGGGACTTAGTTTTAGGGAATCAGATTCAAAATTATAACCTGTTGAGATGTTGAAATTACTGAGAATAGGGACTTTTTTCGGTTCTATGGCTGTGGAATCCTTATCCCTTACCTTGGCCTCGAGGGTATTGGCCAAAGAAAAACTGAGACTATTGGACTTGCTTAAACTAGGTGAGCCATAAAGTGTGCCTTGGAATCGGGAAAATTGTACTACATCGCCATCACCATCAATGTACTCGTCATAAAACTGCTCAAACGAAGGGGCATAGCCATAACTGATCGAAGGGCGCATTACGTGCCTAATTGCCTGAATTTTTTTATCTTCCCCAAAGTTGAAAGTACCATATAGGGTTGTACCGACACTTGCGCTGAAATTGTATTTATTGAAACGATCAAAGCCGCTGATAGTATCAGTTACTACAGCTTGAAGATCTTCATCATATCTTTTGTTGAACGTTTCCAAGCTCCAAACGTCTTCATAATTACCCCCGACACTAACACTGAAAAATTTGGCCACCTTAAAATTCGTACTGATCGGAATACGATGTCTGGCCCCTACTTTGGCCCCATCGAACATTGCTGCCGTTAAGAAATCATCATCAGTAGTTGAAATCCTGTTTTGGCCATTCATATCATACTGAAAGTTGATGTTCTGAATAAATCCCTTTTTAATGCCATCCCGTTTGGCAAAAGGAAAGATACGCTCCATACTTGCTTGTAAGGTCGGAAGACTCATTTCAATTGTTTTGGTATTTGTATTTTGACTATGCGTCGCAGTTAAACTCATATTCACGGAAGGATAGGCTGGAAATGTCTTTGAATATGAGATTGAGGATGAAAGCGTATTATTTTGTGTACTGGGTAAATTACGCTGCTGTAACGAATTACGGTAATATTCGCTACTCCCCATATTCACGGAGGCCGAAAATCTGGAATTGGGGCTCGCCTTGGCATCTTGCGAATGTGATATTTGAATATTCCAGTTTTTAGTGAGGCTGTAATCGCTGAATCCTTTTTGGCTCGTAACTAAATTTTCAAATCTGAAGTTAATATTACCACTGTATTGGTAACGCTTTGAATAAATTGATTGTGTTTTAAAGCCCCAACTTCCATTGGTGTAGAAGTCTCCAGATAATAATACATCGGCATATTCACCAATTGGTATGTAATACCCCATATCCTGTAAAAAATAGCCCCTGTTCGGTTCATTCCCGAAAGTTGGCATCATTATCCCTGCAGAGCGTCCCACAGTAAGGGGGAAGTAAGCAAAGGGCATGGCAATGGGTGTTGGTACATCAGCAATGTATAAGTTGCTAAAGCCTGCTATTACCTTCTTTTGTGGTACAAATTTAGCCTTGCGAACGCGAATATAATAATCCGGATTTATAGTGTCGCTGGCTGTTGTTATTTTTCCTTCACTTAAAAAATAGACGGAGTCATTTTCCTTTTTGGTGATATCGGCATAAACCTTCATGGCATCGCTACCCAATTGCCCTAGTCCCGCCTGCTGTTCAGTTCTTGAATTCCAGATTATTGCTTTTTGGGTGTCAAAATTAAAACGTATTGAATCTGGAATCACCTCATTGTCCCCCTGTTTAAAATAGGGGAGTTGTGAGTAATTGCCTAAAGAATCCTTTAAACGACCGGCATATACTTCATTCTTAACATAATCCATTACAATGATTCCAGCTTTTAGCTCGGTATCCTGATATTGAATTTCTGCTTCGTTGTAGAGGTAGATTTTTTGTTCCTTTTGACTTAGTCGAACATAATCCTTGGCCTTGTATTTGATAATATCGAGTAATAATGGTGGCTTGGTTTTTAACGTATCAACCTGGGTAGAATCATTTGTCAGCTCCTTCCTAAGTTCAGTTTCTGTTAATAAGGGTGCCATTATCGTATCCTGTGCCGCTTTAATGGGCAAGGGTATAATACGGTCTTCTTGTGCGCGTCCAGAAAGGCCACCAATTATAAGTAGTAATAGGAAAAGTAAATAGTGTTTATTTGATTGCAAGGCTATATATCCTATTTTTGTAAAGGTTTGGCTTGACTTTTGGAGACCAAACTTACATATATTTTTT
>CAZHJO010000517.1:0-2517 GCA_964532755.1 uncultured Maribacter sp.
CTAAGTGCCTGATCCAAATTCTTCCTTGCTGTAAGCATATATAAAAACGGATACTGTTCATTAAAGTCCATCTTAGCAAGATTAAACCCTCGAATGCCCCATATTTTAGATAATTTCCCTAAAAGTTTTTGATCGGGATAGAACTCTTCAACATAGGCAATCATTAAATAGTTTGCAATAGCGTCTTTAAGCCACTGCTCCTTTCTTGGATCAAGATATAATGTTTCTTCCAAGAACTTGTTCAATGCCGTTTTTAGGAACTTCATCTCAAACTGAAATTGCTCCTCATAAGGCCTTACAAAAGAAGGTAGTTGATTTATGCCATATAATGGATTTTTATCATAATCAGTTCTACTGACCAACAATTGTGAATGGGGATACTTACCTAGATTTTCAAAAATGAATTTTGCGACTTTGTTAATCGAAATTCCTTGGGCTATTTTATCATATTTTGAAGCATCAATATCAGACACCATTGTCATATGCGGCGTAACATGCGTTGTGAACTTTTTAAAAGGGCTCAAAAGTATTTCACAGTTCTTTTGCTGAATGGCTTCCAATTGCGCTAGTTGCCCCCCAGGAAACCTGGTATTACCCAGATTCCTATAATTCGTTGTCAAGTACAGATTTTCGGGGTACATGAAGTTCACGGTTGTTCGTGTAATCCCAGTATATAAATCCTCGAGGTTCTTATTGGAATAAAGATGCCATTTACCGTCAAAAACTGCAGGTGTCAAATACCAATCTTTCAAGTAATACTCATTCCTATTGTTATAACCGTATGGGGTAAATTTATTCGGTGGAAGTTTTACGGTATAGGTGATAAATAATTGCACGCTCTCATCCGGTAGCAGCGTAGTATTAAGTTCAATCTTTATTATATCTTTTTCCGAAGTCCGCTCATATTGCAATCCCCTATACTCATCATCGACCGCACTGATTATATTGGTTCTGCCACGCTCATCGTCTTTAGCAAGATGAAGACTTTTTTTGAACTCCTCAGCAAAACGTTCTGCTAGACCCGTATTCTTATTGGAATACGCATGGGCCCAGTCATTGAAATACAAAACTTCCAAAGGATATCGAGAGGTGTTCTTGTAGACAAACTCTTGTTGTATATTCAATTCCTTTGCATCCCCGTTCAAAGTTACTGTAAGCGTGTTCTTATGCTGGGAATAACCAAGATACCCACCAAGGAATAAAGTAAGTGACCAAAATATAAAATAAGAATATACTTTTTTTCTCAAGGAACAAATTTAGAAGTTAGGGCTTAATGAACGACCCTTATAGAAAGAATCCAAAATATCTACAACCTCCTTTTCATTATCGGCTATTTTAATCAAATCCAAATCTTCCAGACTAATATTACCTGCGTCTAGCATTGTACTTTTTACCCAATCAAAAAGGCCACCCCAAAATTCGGCACCCACTAGAATAATAGGGAATTTTTCAATCTTATTGGTCTGTATAAGCGTTATTGCTTCAAAAAGTTCATCTAAGGTTCCGAAACCGCCAGGCATAACCACAAATCCCTGAGAGTACTTGACAAACATGACCTTACGGACGAAAAAGTAATCAAAATCCAAGCTCTTGTCACCATCAATATACGGATTGTCATGTTGTTCAAAGGGTAAATCTATATTCAAGCCCACTGATGTGCCTCCCGCTAGATAGGCACCACGATTACCTGCTTCCATAATACCAGGTCCACCCCCGGTGATAATGCCATAACCGGCCTCTGATATACTTTTGGAAATACTAACCGCTAATTTATAAAAATCCATATTTTCCTTAGTTCGGGCAGAACCAAAAATAGATACACATGGACCTATGGCACTCATTTTTTCAAAACCTGTCACGAATTCACCCATTATCTTGAAAATGGCCCATGAATCATTGGTTTTGATTTCATTCCATCCTTTGTGATGCTGCTCTTTTCTCATACTTATTATTTCTTTGTTGGGACAAGTACATTAGGCCCAAAAAATTTATTTCAATTATTTGTCACCGATATTCTAGGATTCTCTTTGCATAAACCCAATTCCTTTCTTAAAAATTGTGCGGTATAGCTATTTTTATCTTTGCTTACTTGTTCAGGTGTTCCTTTAGCAACAATCATTCCACCACCGCGACCCCCTTCATAGCCTATATCGATAATGTAATCCATCATTTTAATCACATCCATATTGTGTTCGATGACAAGAACGGTATTACCTTTGTCAACCAATTTGTTCAAAACTTCCATTAATACCCGTATATCCTCAAAATGAAGTCCTGTAGTAGGCTCGTCCAAGATATAAAAAGTATTGCCAGTATCACGTTTAGATAACTCGGTGGCCAACTTAATCCGTTGAGCCTCACCCCCCGATAAGGTCGTTGATTGTTGCCCGAGTGATATATAACCCAAGCCCACATCTTGGATGGTCTTTAACTTACGGTGTATTTTAGGTATCAATTCAAAGAATGAAACAGCATCATCAATTGTCATTTCCAAAACATCGGAAATTGACTTTCCCT
>CAZHJO010000518.1:0-2513 GCA_964532755.1 uncultured Maribacter sp.
ATTTGTAAATTATAAATAGAATGAAACGTTGTAAAACCATACTACTATGGAAACAAATTCAAAAAAACATCCCGTATTAAATACGATCCTTTCAGTTTTGAATGTAGGCTTAGAAGTGATACTGGCCTTAATAGCCCTTGGATTCTTAATTGGAATATGGCGCTATTTTAGCTGAGCCCGCAATTATCTTTGAACTGTCAGTTTTTATTCCTGGACCGGTTCACCCCTTAATCTTTTGAATTGTGCAAAGGCATGATCCACGTTTTTCTTAGTCGTTTTTTCAAATTCCTTATCTGTTACTTGATATGCTTTTTGAACACTGTCCAATTTTTGATGCATCATCATAATTGCTTCTGAATAAGCCTTATCATCAATTGCGTTGTATAGTTCTTTGGGATCTTTATCAAGATCATAGAATTCCCAGGTATCTATATCATCATAAAAGTGCATAAGTTTGTACCTTTTTGTACGTATGCCATAATGTTTTTTGACCATATGGAATGCGGGGTAGTCATAGTAATGATAATACACAATTCCCCTAAAATCATTTTCGTTCATACTGCCCTCAAGTAGGCCCTTAATAGATTCACCCTGCATATATAATCCCAATTCTGATTTATCGGCAAAATCTAAAAAGGTTTGTGCATAATCAAGGTTTTGCACTAGGGCATCGATTTTTATTCCAGGCTCAATGGTGCCCGGTAATTGCATTAAAAGGGGAGTTCCAAACGATTCTTCGTACATAAAACGCTTGTCGAACCAACCTTTCTCCCCTAAATAAAATCCTTGGTCAGAGGTGTAAACAAGCAAGGTGTTTTCGTCGAGGCCGCTTTCCTCCAGGTAATCCAAAACCCTACCAACACCTTCATCTACAGCCGCTATTGTTGCCATATAATCCTGTAGGTAGCGTTGGCCCTTCCATTCTGCGAGTTTCTTTCCTTTTAAGTCTCTCTTGTGAAAGGCATTGTTCTTAGGAAGATATGCCATGTCCCAAAGTTTGCGTTGTTGGGATGTCATACGTTCAAAATCGTTTGTCCACGGGTTGTGTGCCAATTTCATACTACCATAGGCCCGGGTCATTTTGAGGTCGTGGCCCTCATACATGTCGTTATAGATTGTCTGTAACTGCTCTTTGGCTGCCTGTTGATTTTTAAAGGTCGGAAAATAGGTTTCAGGCAAAGGAAACTGTACATCGTCGTATTTGTCAATGTGCCGAATCGCTGGCATCCAATTGCGGTGCGGGGCCTTGTGGTGTACCATCATAAAAAAAGGCATGGTATCATTACGTCTATTCTTGAGCCAATCGAGAGCATCTTCGGTAATGATATCGGTTGCATAGCCTTGAATCCTGGTCGTGTCACCATTTTCAATAAAATCCGGATTGTAGTAATTGCCCTGGTCGACGATGATTTTCGAATGGTCAAAACCTTGGGGAATCCCATGCAAATGCCACTTCCCAATAATAGCGGTTTGGTAACCCCCCTGTTGTAACATTTTGGGTAAAGTTGGCTGGCTACCATCAAAACGGTCACCATTTTGGCGAAAACCGTTGATATGGCTATGTTTACCCGTAAGAACAACCGCTCGGCTCGGTCCGCAAATGGAATTGGTAACAAAGCTATTCGTAAATAACGCGCCGTTTGTCGCTAATCGGTCGATATTCGGTGTAGGTGCCAATTGGCTCATGGGATGACCATAGGCACTTATTGCCTGAATCGCATGATCATCGGCCATGATAAAAATGATATTGGGGGTAGTGGTTTGTTTTTCTTTACTAGGCAATTTATCCCCACAACCTATGGCTAATAGTACTAAGAGGAGAATTGTGAAACCTTTGTTAATCATACCTATTCCAGTATTAATCTGAAAGATGTTTTCAGGGTATCCTCCGAATTTGTACCCACAAAAATCTCAAATTCCCCTGCTTCAGCAACAAAATCTAAATCGTAATTGTAAAACATAAGATCCTCAATCGATATGAAAAATGATATTGGTTTGGTTTCACCCTTGCGCAATGCTACTTTTTGAAACCTTTTTAATTCCTTAACCGGTCTAGTAACAGTTCCAATTACATCACGAATATATAATTGTACAACTTCCTTACCATCATAATCCCCTGTATTGGTTACATCTACAGTTACTTCGATAGTGTCGTTTTCATTCATTGTATCTGAACTTGCCCTAAGATTACCATAATTGAATGTGGTATAACTCAAGCCATAACCAAACGGATACACTGGCTCGTTTCTCTCATCTATATAGTTGGATTTGAATTTTTCAAATTTACCCTCTTTGTTTTGAAGAGGGCGCCCTGTATTTTTATGATTGTAAAAAATTGGAATCTGCCCCACATTTTGCGGGAATGTAGCTGTTAGTTTTGCTGATGGATTAACATCCCCAAAAAGCACATCTGAAATTGCCAAACCTGCTTCGCTTCCAGGAAACCAAACATTTAGAATGGCGGGAACGGTTTTATTTTCTTCCTTTAAAGCCAAGGGTCTACCGGTGAATAA
>CAZHJO010000519.1:0-2511 GCA_964532755.1 uncultured Maribacter sp.
CAAGGTGATGTTGGCTCAGGCAAGACCATAGTGGCCTTAATGACAATGCTTCTAGCCATTGATAATGGTTACCAGGCTTGTTTAATGGCCCCAACTGAGATTCTTGCCAATCAGCACTTTAATGGAATCAAAGCATTATTGGATGATATTGGGGTGAACATTGCATTATTAACGGGTTCGGTAAAAAAATCCACCAGAAACATAATCCATGCACAGTTGGAAAGTGGAGAGCTGCATATCTTGATAGGAACCCATGCCCTCCTGGAAGATAAAGTAAAGTACAAGAACCTAGGCTTGGCCATCGTGGATGAGCAACATCGTTTTGGGGTGGCACAGCGTTCCAAACTTTGGCACAAGAATGATGCCCCACCACATATCCTGGTGATGACCGCCACCCCAATTCCCAGAACGCTTGCTATGAGTTTATACGGCGATTTGGACATTTCAGTAATAGATGAACTTCCACCAGGAAGAAAAGCAATTAAGACTGTTCATCGATACGATTCAAATCGCTTAAAAGTTTTTGGATTCATCAGGGACGAAATAAAAAAAGGAAGACAGATCTACGTAGTCTATCCCCTAATTCAGGAATCCGAAGCCTTGGATTATAAAGATTTGATGGATGGTTATGAAAGTATAGTTCGAGATTTTCCCCATCCCGATTATCAGATTTCGATTGTTCATGGTAAGATGAAATCAGCGGACAAGGATTATGAAATGGAACGCTTCGTTAAAGGCAAAACCCAAATCATGGTGGCCACTACGGTTATTGAAGTTGGGGTAGATGTTCCAAATGCATCGGTAATGATCATAGAAAGTGCCGAACGTTTTGGATTATCCCAATTACATCAGCTTAGAGGACGCGTTGGTCGTGGTGCAGATCAAAGCTATTGCATCTTAATGACCAGTCATAGACTGTCCTCCGAAGCAAAAACCCGATTGGAAACCATGGTAAGTACCAATGACGGATTTGAAATAGCCGAGGTAGACTTAAAACTTAGAGGTCCTGGTGATTTAATGGGCACCCAGCAAAGTGGGGTATTGAATTTAAAGATCGCCGATATTGTCAAAGACAATGATATTCTTAAAACGGCCCGGTGGTATGCAATTAAGATCTTAAAGGAAGATCCAACACTTGAAACCCAGGATAATCTGGTCATTCGGCATACTTATGCCCAATTAATAAAGCATAAGAATATCTGGAATTATATAAGCTGAAATAAAAAACCCCGACAGAATCGTCAGGGTTTTTACTTTTCATGCAATTCGCTTTTTAATTGATATCTTCACCATTCTTTAGTTTTTCAAGATAACCGGCAATAGCATCTTTGTTAAGCTGGTCCGGTGCCCTAGTCGCCGCAATTTTTAAATGTTTTAAAGCAGTTTTATAATTACCCATAGCTGAATTCGCTCTAGCTAATCCAAAATCAACAGGCCATTGCCCCTTGTTCTTTTTGGCATTCATTTTAAATACTTCCATGGCTTTCTCCTTTTGCCCTTGACCTATCAACTGTCTACCATACCCATGAATTTGAAATACCGTGGCATATTCCATGGCTTCATCCATTAGGGTCTCGGCTTCACTTGTTTTACCCTGTTTGGCAAGGATTTGAGATTTTGTGCTGAGGTTAGTAAAATTCTTTTGGCTAAAGAACATTCCAGTAATAGTTGAATTAATCCATCCTAGGGCCTCATCAAGGTCTCCCCCATTGTTTAAGGAAAAATTAGCAGCCTGTTCCCATGTCTGCCTATTGAATCCTGGAGAATCCTGTAATTTCCCACGAATATCGGCAAGAACTACATTGGTTACATCCACTTCAATTTTAAAAGGAATCTTCTTTTTTCCCCAGCTAAGAGTAGCGGTAGCGGAATTGGCGGTTACATCGTCAAATGTAAAGGTTAGCTGTTCGGTATGTGGAGCATCTTTCATGTTCACATCAACTTTCAATGCGTCTTCATCAGGATTGTAAAAATAGCTTCCCCAAGCATTATTGTTTTTTGAAAAGAGCACGGTCGCCTTATCACCCTCATGAATGACCATATGCAATCCATACTTGCCGGCAGCTAAATCTTTGCCTTCAATCTTTACATTATCTTCAAATTTAATGACCGTATTTTCATTGGCACCTGCTCTCCAGGGGGATTCCTTTGCTGTTCCAAATCCCAAATTATTCATGCCATAGGGTACCAATTTTCCCCATACTTCGCGATCGTTAACGCTAGGCCTGGAATATTTGATTGAGATATCCGATATCCCTACACGCTGGGAAACTTTGGCCATTTGACTCCCTCTAGGTAAATCTAATTGGGCTGAAACATTGACAAAACAGAACATCATCACCAATGATATTCCAAAATAACATTTTGAGTACATTTTTTTCATTTGATTGATTTTTTTAGTTGTTGCTTCACAAGGTATTGATAGTTGCAGTCTCATAAAGTTACAATTGTGTTAAAGTGACATTAGAACATGTTAAACTGTTATATCTGTTTGAACATCGTAATTTTTAT
>CAZHJO010000520.1:0-2508 GCA_964532755.1 uncultured Maribacter sp.
GCATTTTAGGCGAAAACGGTTAAAATTTTGTATCCAGGTTTAAATATTCCAAAAACTCACGACGAACAGTTTCGTCCTTGAATTTACCACCATATTCGGCTGTAACCGTACTACTTTCGATATCGCGTATTCCTCGGGAATTGACACAAAGGTGCTTTGCATCGATTACACAGGCAACATCATCAGTATTCAATACTTTTTGAAGTTCTCGAACTATTTGAATATTCAATCGTTCCTGAACCTGTGGTCTCTTGGCGTAATAGTCAACAATGCGGTTCATTTTGGATAACCCAACCACAGTTCCATTTGAAATGTAGGCAACATGTGCCTTACCTACGATTGGCAACAAATGATGTTCACATGTAGAATAGAGGGTAATGTTCTTTTCTACCAACATTTCACCATACTTGTATTTATTCTTGAATGTTGAGGATTTTGGTTTCCGTTTGGGGTGGAGCCCACTAAAAATCTCTTTAACGAACATTTTAGCAACTCGATTAGGAGTGCCATTAAGACTGTCATCATCTAAATCAAGACCTAAGGTGAGCATAATTTCCCTAACGTTTGCCTTAATGCGCTCAATCTTTTCATTATCCTCTAAAACGAATGCGTCTTCTCGTATAGGAGTATCTTCAGCAGAAGAAACGTGATCGTGTCCCATGTCTTCAAAATGCTCTTCCAATGTTCTATCTAATTTCATTCAAAAATAACTTTACAGAACGGCAAAGATATACATTATATGGCACTTTATACCCTTAATGCCCTATTACACAACATAAATTAGTGTTAAGGGAATTCGCAGTTTATTTTTATAAACTTCAATAGTCTACCTACTTATGTCACGAGGTATTTATGTATATATCGTTTTACTGTTAGGTTTAACCGGCGTTTTCGCGCAGGTTTCGCCAGATTGTGGCAATGCTATCCCTATTTGTAACAATACTCCGGTCAATGGAGGAACTCTTGGGCTAGGTTCAGATGATTTTAATGGGGCCAGCGTGAGTGGATGTTTGGAACAAACCATTACGGGATCCATAGAATCAAATTCGGCATGGTATCGATTTAGAACCGGTGCTTCTGGCCAATTAGGTTTTAACTTAGGTTTTGACACCTCTGAAGATTGGGATTTTGCACTATACCAGACCAGTGATTGCAATAATCTGGGCGACCCTATACGTTGTAATTTTTTTGACAATCAAGATGAAAGTGCATTCATTGGAGTAGGCGAAGACCCTACGGGCAATACAGAAAATGTACAATATGAAGAATGGCTCCAAGTTGAACCTGGAGAGGATTACTATCTATTGATCAATAACTTCAGCAATAGTAATTCAGGATTCTCTATTCAGTTTTCTGGACATATTTTTGTGACCAACCCATACGATGCCCTGGATTGTTCAATTATTGATAATTTACTGGGCCCCCCAATCTCTGCATGCGAGAATGATGTTATTACGCTTGATGCAACAACTGCCAATGCTATTGATTATAACTGGTTCGAGGATTTGGGAAGCGGATTTCACCCAATTAACGGAGCACATAATCCTACCTATCAGGTAACAAACTCCGCTATGTACAGAGTTCAGGTCATCATGCCTTCAAACAACAATATTATTAGTGATGTAAATGTTGCTTTTTATACAATCCCAATCGCCAATGCCGTTTTGGATGATGCATTTTGTGGCAATACCGATAGTTATGATCTTTCGGTCAAGGATGCGGAGGCTTTAGGAAGTCAAAACCCTACGGAATACATCGTTAGTTATCACAACTCATTGAATGATGCCATGCAGGGAATAAACCTCTTGCCCAAACAATATGATACAAAGACCAGTACCGAAACTATTTATGTACGCTTATCATCGATTTACAATCCTGGATGTTATGATGCCTCCCAGAATTTTGAACTTGAATATGTAGAAACACCAGCTTTGGGTTTCGCCTCCGAAGTTTATATGTGCGAGGGCAGTACTTCAGTAAGCATCGGAGAGCAAACTCCGAATGCCAATTATGACTATTCCTGGGATACCGGCGAAACCTCGGCAAGCATAACCGTTACACAAACAGGTTCTTATACATTGACAGCTACCAATGATCAATCTGGTTTAAGTTGCGCGAATTCGATAACGATTGATGTAATCTTCTCGAAAACCCCTGAGATTACAGATGTATTGATTGAAGACCTTCAGAATGACAATCAGGTAACTGTAATCACCGATATTGATAGTGAATTCGAGTATCAGTTGGATGACGGCGATTTTCAACTCAGCAACACCTTTAATAATGTTATCCCCGGACAACATACTGTTACCATTAATGATCTAAAAGGATGCGGATCAGCAACGGAGCAAATCGTTGTGGTCGGCTTTCCAAAGTTTTTCACTCCAAATGGCGATAATAACAATGAACTATGGCAAATAGCTGGGATAGCCAATCTTGAAAACCCTATCGTATATATTTATGACCGTTTTGGTAAATTATTAAAACAGTTGAATCAAACCGATGCAG
>CAZHJO010000521.1:0-2506 GCA_964532755.1 uncultured Maribacter sp.
CGTGGCTGGATTCCAGCGCGGGCATTATACCTTCAACACGGGTTAGCTGTCTGAAACCATTCAAAGCTTCATCATCGTTGATGGCCACATAGTTTACGCGACCGATATCTTTCAACCAGGAGTGCTCAGGACCCACACCAGGATAATCCAAGCCACTGGCAACGGAATACACCTCGCTGGGATCGCCATTTTCATCCTGAAGCGTGTAACACTTAAAACCGTGAATAACCCCTGGTTTGCCTAAAGTCATTGTGGCGGCATGTTCACCGTATTCCAAGGAGCGGCCGCCCGGTTCCACGCCATAAAGATTGCACTCCTCATCATTTAAGAATGCAGAAAATATTCCAATGGCATTACTACCGCCACCCACACAGGCAACTACATTATCTGGCAATTCTCCTGTCATATCATAAAACTGTTCTTTGGCCTCTATGCCTACAACCCGCTGAAAATCGCGTACCATCATTGGGAAAGGATGTGGCCCAACCACGGATCCAATACAATAAATAGCGGTAATCGGGTCTTTCATATAGGCTTCAAAGGCTGAGTCAACGGCTTCCTTTAATGTTTTTAATCCATGGGTTACAGGAACAACGGTTGCACCGAGAATGCGCATACGCACCACATTAGGGTGTTCCTTGGCCATATCAACCTCACCCATATGAATTTCACATTCCAATCCAAAGTAGGCCGCAGCCGTGGCCAAAGCCACACCATGTTGACCCGCTCCGGTCTCTGCGATTAATTTCTTTTTACCCAAATGCTTCGCCAAAAGTGCTTCGCCCATACAATGGTTTAATTTATGGGCACCCGTATGGTTCAGATCCTCTCTTTTAAGATAGATTCTTCCGCCATATTTCTCGGATAGTCGATTGCAATAATAAACAGGGGTAGGGCGACCTTGATAATGCTCGCGAATACTGCGAAGTTCAGAAATAAAACTATGTGATTTGCTGATCGCGTAATACGCATCAGTAATCTTTTTCATCTCATCTTCTAACATTGGCGGAATAAATGCGCCGCCGTATTCTTTATAAAATCCCTCTTTATTCGGGTAGGTTTTAAAATAATTCTCAGCCATAATATAGTCTATATGAAGTAATGGTATTGTTTTATTAAGGGTATTAAAAGTAATCAAATTCAATGTTAAAATGATTTTAAATAAGACGCCATTCCTAATTTTTGGAGATGAGGAAAGATTGTATCAATGGTTATGAAAGATGATGTGTCACTAATGTTTATATTTGGCAGGATATAGGACGATCATAAGTATAATTTGCATGATAAATTTTGACGAAGCATATAACTTAGTATTGGATCATACGCTGGATTTAGGTTTGGAGAAGGTCGAATTACAATCAAGTATTGGAAGTGTCCTTGCAGAGGAAGTTATTGCGGACAGGGATTTCCCCCCATTTGATCGAGCGACCAAAGACGGAATCGCAGTCAATTATGCCGCCATCGAGAAGGGTACAAAGAGTTTTAAGATCGAAGCGGTAATAAGTGCGGGAATGGTACAACAAAAATTGAATGATTCCAATAACTGCATGGAGATAATGACAGGTGCGGTTGTTCCTGCAAATGCCGATACGGTCATAATGTATGAGCACTTGGCTATTAAGGATGACCATGCCACCTTAAATAACCCAGTAGCAAAAGGTCAAAACATTCATCGCAAAGGCAGTGATGTGCTAACGGGATTTGTTCTCCTGGACAAAAACATCCGTATAGGCGCGGCTGAAATTGGCGTTTTGGCCTCAGTTGGTAAGTCGAAAGTACTGGTCAAAAAATTACCAAAAGTTTGTGTTATTTCCACAGGGAATGAATTGGTTGAGGTTTCCGAGTTTCCTTTGCCACATCAAATTAGAAAGTCGAATACATTATCATTATTTGCCGCTTTACAAAAGGAGAAAATTAGAGCCCATTCAAAGCATCTGAAAGATGATAAGGAATCAATTGGCAAAGAGCTTTCCCACATTTTGGATACATTCGATGTGGTTCTTTTGAGTGGGGGGGTATCCAAGGGTAAATTTGATTTTTTACCAGAGGTGATGGAATCCCTTACTGTAAAAAAGATCTTTCATAGAGTGGCCCAACGACCCGGGAAGCCGTTTTGGTTTGGGGTTCAGGAAGCACAAAAAACCGTGGTGTTTTCCTTTCCTGGAAATCCGGTTTCTACTTTTGCCAGTTATCACATTTATTTTCTGCCGTGGTTACGTAAATCATTAGGTCTTAGGCCACAGAAAAAAGAAGTGCTTTTAGAAGAATCTATCGAAATTAAACCTCCGCTTACGCGTTTTATTCAAGTAAAAACAAAAAATAAAAAAGGAGTCATTTGGGCGAGCCAAGTACGTGAAAATGGCTCCGGCGATGTAAGGAGTTTGGCCCTTTCCAACGGATTTGTTTATTTGCCACCTAGAGGAACGGCGTATGAAATAGGTGAAGCGGTTACTTTTATTAGTACAAAATCCTAATAATTAGTCATATTCACAATCTTCTTGGTCGT
>CAZHJO010000522.1:0-2503 GCA_964532755.1 uncultured Maribacter sp.
TGGCGGCATATGATGAAAGCAATTTACCATTGTTTTTAATCCTTCTGGTGCGGTAGCTATATTTGTCGCATCTACGGAGGTTTCATTGTAGCTAATCCTATCCAAAGTATCGGTATTGAATTTCCTCAACATTTCGGCGCTAGGAAATATATCGGTCATGATCAATGTAACTTGCTCCAATCCCTTTATTTTGTGAAGTGCTTGCATAACTTCAGGCATTGCCCCGCCTGAGCCCGAACCTAAATCAACGATATTGGATAGGTTTTTTTTCTTTAATACATCGGCAATAAGTGTAGCCAAGAGCTCTGGTACGCCTATCATCTTCTGAAGTATGACAATCAAATTGGTCATACATACCCGTATCCAACCAGGAAACCAACCAAAATCTTCGAATTCAAATAATTGTATACGTTTCATTTTGCCAATAAGATTTTCCAAGCGGAAAGCACCTCATTATTAGTTAGATACTCCTGCGCTTTACGATGAATTAGCGTCTTATCCTTTGATCTTATCAACACAACGAGTTCCTCACTTGAGTTGATAAACTCCTCGATTTCAGATCGGGTAGGCAAATTTTCAATATTTCCCAACATACCTAAATCGTTACCTGCTAAAACCGTACTTGATCTAATTTCTTTTGGAATACTATCGACTCCGATTCCCAAGCTCGATAAAGGTTTAGGAACTTCGAAAATTCCTTCCTTGGCTCTTGAATACCAATTACCTCCCATACGGGCTACTTGGTCAATTTTGTATTGGTCAATACCGCCATCTTTATTTAGAATTGCTTTGGAAATATGTATTTTAACAACCTCTGAGAAAATTAAGTTCCCTGCCCCACCTTCCTTTCCCAAGGGTTCAACCTTGGTAACTTTACACTCAAAATGCACTGGGGATTCGGCAACTCTAAATGGTTTGACCAAATCAGATTTCAACATCGTAAGGCCAGCTTTTACGAACTCGTTGTCTCCTTTGGCATATTCGGTACTTGAAAGTGACATTTGTTGTACAATGTCGAAGTTGACCACATTTATGACAACTTCCCTAACCTTTTCCACATTCTCAAGGGTATGCTTGGTTGTATTATCGCGCACTCTTCTGGCCGGGGAAAATATTAATATCGGTGGATTTGCACTAAAGACATTAAAAAAGCTAAAAGGAGATAGATTCGGCCTGCCCTCCTCATCAATTGTACTAGCAAAAGCGATGGGTCTGGGCCCAACGGCACCCAATAGATATGCATGTAATTGTTGTATTGGGGTCTTGCTTGGAAGTATAGAAATCATATTCGCCATTGTCTTACAAATGTAGGAAATTAGAATGCTATTAAAAATAAGAAGCCATATGCTTCACACACCATTTATTATCATTTTGCGTTATCTTTAAAGCAACAAAACAGATGGATGAATTTTAATCCAAAAAAGAAGACTTCTAACTTTATTCTATTAGCAATAGCCTTTGCCATTGTGAGTTTGATATTATGGAACACCAATAGTTTCTTCAAAAAATTCAAGGAAGAGGAACGCCTAAAAATGGAGAATTGGGCCACGGCCCATTCGGACCTTTTACAGTACTCCGAAGATGTTGAAATGGGTAACCTTACTATTAGGGTGCTTCAAAACAACACTTCAACTCCCATGATCTTGGTCAATAAGGATGGATCTTTCAAGACCAATAATATACCTGAAGACAAGGTAAGGGATTCCATATATCTTCAGCGAAGTATCTTAAAATTTGAAAGAGAAAACAATCCAATATCAATAGACCATCAGGGTGAAAATTTAGCTACTCTATATTACGGAAATTCCGAGGTGTTGAATAAATTAAAATACTATCCGATTGCATTGTTGCTCATTATTTTCCTTTTCGGAATGGTCATTTTCTTCTTCTTTAAAACCAATAAGGCATCGGAGCAAAACAAGCTCTGGGCTGGTATGGCCAAGGAAACCGCGCATCAGATAGGAACACCTCTTTCGTCTCTTCTAGGTTGGAACGAACTTCTTAAAAGCGAAAAACTAAATCCTGAAATCACAAAGGAAATAGAAAAGGACATCTCCCGTTTGGAAACCATAACTGAGCGGTTCTCTAAAATTGGCTCTTTGCCCGAACTTAAGGAATTCGATATTGTTGAAGAGACCAGGGAAGCCTACGACTATCTAAAACGTCGAAGTTCTAAATTGATTCATTTTTCATTCAATTCCAAAGTAGAAAGGTTGCCAGTGCTTTTGAATCATTCTTTATTCAATTGGACCATTGAGAATCTGGTAAAAAACGGGATTGATGCTATGAAAGGTAAGGGAAGCATTGCTATAGAAATCATACCTGCTGGTAAGTACGTGAATATTCTAGTGGCCGATACCGGCAGCGGCATTGCCAAAAGCGATTATCAAACCATTTTCAATCCAG
Organism: uncultured Maribacter sp.; assembly: GCA_964532755.1. Taxonomy (GTDB): domain Bacteria; phylum Bacteroidota; class Bacteroidia; order Flavobacteriales; family Flavobacteriaceae; genus Maribacter_A. The sequence goes on from CAZHJO010000522.1 coordinate 2,407, forward strand.
GAGTGACTTCCAAAAAAAGAGGTTGGGGTCTTGGATTATCATTAGTTAAAAGAATAGTTGAAGAATATCATCAAGGAAAAGTAAAAGTACTCTCCTC
>CAZHJO010000523.1:0-2492 GCA_964532755.1 uncultured Maribacter sp.
AATGAAACAGCATCATCAATTGTCATTTCCAAAACATCGGAAATTGACTTTCCCTTATATCTAATTTCAAGTGTCTCTCTATTGAAGCGTTTGCCATTGCAAGTTTCGCATTCTACATAGACATCAGGTAAAAAATTCATTTCTATGACCCGTAAGCCCCCTCCTTGACACGTTTCACATCTTCCACCCTTGACATTAAAACTAAAACGACCTGGTTTATATCCCCTAATGGCCGCTTCAGGTGTTTTGGTGAAGAGTGAACGAATCTCACTGAAAACACCGGTATAGGTAGCCGGATTTGACCTGGGTGTCCTACCTATTGGCGATTGGTTAATATCTATAACCTTATCAATATGTTCTAATCCTTTTATTGACTTATAGGGCATAGGTTTACGAACGCCATTAAAATAATGGGCATTCATAATAGGGTAGAGGGTCTCATTGATCAAGGTAGATTTACCACTACCGGAAACACCGGTTACCCCCACCATTTGACCCAATGGAATATCTATGGAAATGTTTTTAAGATTATTGCCTGAACATCCTGTCAATGATATTTTTTTGCCATTGCCCTTTCTACGTTTTTTTGGGATGGGAATTTCTTTAATTCCGGTAATATAATCTGCCGTTAAGGTGTGGTGTGCCTTTAATTCACTAGGCGTCCCTTCGGAGATAATTTCACCTCCGTGATAACCTGCTCTCGGTCCCATGTCAATCACATGGTCCGCTCGTTCAATCATATCGCGGTCATGTTCTACCACAATAATAGAGTTTCCAATATCACGTAAGGCCTCCAAAGAGCTGATAAGCCGATTGTTGTCCCGTTGATGGAGGCCAATACTAGGCTCGTCAAGTATATAAAGTACGCCCACCAATTGTGTCCCGATTTGGGTTGCTAAACGAATTCGTTGGGCCTCACCACCAGAAAGTGATTTGGAATTTCGATTGAGCGAAAGATAGTCTAAGCCAACATCCAACAAAAACCGAATTCGAGTTTTTATTTCCTTAATGATTTCCTCAGCAATTATTAATTGATTGCCCTCCAGTCTATTTTCTAAACCGTTAAAAAAATCCGCCACTTCAGCGATATCCATTTTGGATAGTTCTGCAATGTTTCTTTCATTGATCTTAAAATTCAGTGACTCCTTACGCAGTCTAGATCCATTACAGGAAGGGCAGGTTATTCTATCCATATATTCTTTGGCCCATCTTTTAATAGAAGTGGAGTTGGCTTCCTCGAACTGATTTTTAATAAAATTCGATATGCCCTCGTAATCGATTTTATAATTGCGTTTTACACCTAAGGTTTTTGATTCGATTTCAAAACTATCCTTTCCGCCATTAAGTAGCACACTAATAGCCTCGGTCGGAATCTTGTTAATGGGATCAGAAAGTTGAAATTCGTAACGTTGTGCAATAGTTTCAATCTGCTTAAAAGCCCAGGACTTTTTATACTCCCCTAATGGCGCAATTCCGCCCGCCTGAATTGAAAGTTTTTTATTCGGGAAAATTTTCAATTCATTGACCTCATATATATGACCAAGTCCGTTACAGCTTTTACACATACCTTTAGGAGAATTGAATGAAAATGTATTAGGCTCAGGCGTAGGATAGGAAATACCGGTTTTTGGGCACATAAGATCGCGGCTAAAGTATCGCGGTTCTTTTCCACCTTCTTCCAAAACCATTAATACATTGTTACCGCTGTACATTGCGGTATTTATGCTTTCCGACATTCGATTGTCCAAATCGGCATTTTCGCCTATTACCAAACGATCAACAACAATTTCAATATCGTGGGTTTTATAGCGATCAACTTTCATGCCCTTTACAATATCCTCTATCTCACCGTCAATGCGAACTTTTACAAACCCTTGCTTGGCTATTTGTTCAAAGAGTTCTCGATAATGTCCTTTCCTTGATTTTATGATAGGTGAAAGAATGTTGATCTTCTTGTTTTTATAGTCTGCTTTGATGAGTTCTTTTATTTGCTCGTCGCTATAGCTGACCATTTTTTCGCCCGTGTTATAGCTATATGCTTCACCTGCTCGAGCAAATAACAATCTTAGAAAGTCATAAATCTCAGTAATCGTACCAACTGTAGATCTGGGCGATTTTGAAGTTGTTTTCTGTTCTATGGCTATAACAGGTGAGAGACCGTCGATTTTATCAACATCTGGGCGCTCAAGGCCACCCAAAAACTGCCTTGCATAGGCTGAAAAGGTTTCTATATACCTACGTTGGCCTTCCGCATAAATCGTATCAAATGCAAGCGAGGATTTACCACTCCCCGATAAACCCGTGATTACCACAAGTTTTTCACGTGGAATTGTAACATCTATGTTTTTGAGATTATGGACGCGAGCCCCTTTAACCTCAATATTTTCCTCGAAGTTTATCATCTTTTCAAAGCAAAGTTGCAAAGTTACGATTTTGACCCATAAAAAAGAAGCTGACTGAATTCTGAATTATCAAAAGTGCAAATTGATTAT
>CAZHJO010000524.1:0-2489 GCA_964532755.1 uncultured Maribacter sp.
CCAAAAAAGGCACCTCATTTGGGATGCCTACAGAGATCGAGACAGAATTGGCACAGCTTGCGGTTTCAATGGTACCCAATATTGACAAAATCCGATTTGTTAACAGTGGAACCGAGGCTTGTATGAGTGCCGTGCGATTGGCACGGGGATATTCAGGAAAAGATAAAATAATAAAATTTGCAGGCTGCTATCATGGTCATTCCGATTCTTTTTTGATTCAGGCGGGTAGTGGTGCTGTGACCTTCGGTAGTCCCAATAGCCCTGGAGTTACTCAGGGTACTGCAAAAGATACCTTGCTGGCCACATATAATGATTTAGAAAGTGTACGGGAATTGACAGCTGCAAACAAGGATGAAATCGCAGCGGTAATAATTGAACCGGTTGCCGGGAATATGGGTTGTATAATTCCTGGAGAAGAATTTATTAAAGGACTTCGCAAACTTTGTACTGATGAGGATATTCTTTTGATTTTTGATGAGGTAATGACCGGTTTTCGATTGGGAAGAGGTGGTGCTCAGGAAGTTTTAGGTGTAGATGCAGATATAGTGACCTTTGGCAAAGTAATTGGCGGCGGTCTGCCGGTTGGTGCTTTTGCTGCCAGTGAGGATATAATGAATCATTTGGCTCCAGACGGGCCTGTTTATCAAGCTGGGACATTGAGTGGTAATCCCTTGGCCATGAGCGCAGGCCTGGCTATGCTGACCGAATTGAACAACAATCCAGGAATATTTGGAAGTTTGGCCGATAAAGCTGCTTATTTAAATGAAGGTCTGGAAAAGGTGTTGTCCGAAACGGGGATCCCACATCAGATAAATAGATTTGGCAGTATGATCTCGGTTCATTTTACCGAAGAGCCGGTTGTGGATTTTGAATCTTCCGCCAAAGGAAATAATGAGACCTTTAAAAAGTATTTTCATGGCATGCTAGAACAGGGTGTTTATTTACCACCCAGCGCTTTTGAGAGTTATTTCTTGAATGATGCCCTTTCGTATGAAGACTTAGACGCAACTATAAACGCTTTAAAATTAATAGCCAGCGATTTAAAATAGAAAAAGGCGCTTTAGGCGCCTTTTTCTATTTTGATCTATTTCCTTTTCTTCCTTTGGAATGCTTCCCTTTTTGATGTTTCCCTCGATGTTTATGATGCATTTCCCATTTTGTAAATTGCTCCTCGGTTAAGATCTTTTTAAGCTCAGCCTTATGTGCTATCGCCGCGTCTAGACGTTCTGCCCTCATAGCGTACTGTTCATCAGAAGTAAGTTCTGGTCTTTCAGAAGTATCTTTTTTAGCCCTGCGTTCTTCCATTTGGGCTTTGCGCTTTTTCGCGTTTTCTAAATTCAATGCTTGAATCTTGCTTTGCTGGGCTTTGGATAAATCCAAATCCAATGTCATTTTTTTAGTTTGCAGGGTAGCCATTTGTTCAGCGGACATATTCTTAAAGTCTCCCTTATGTCCTCTTTCACCTCTTTGTGCCATGGCGGTTAAACCTAGCATCATTACTGCGATTAAAATTACTTGTTTCATGTTTTTTGTTTTATGATTTGATAGTAAGACTCGGTATAATCGAATAGGTTTAACACCTTGGTTGATTTTATGAAATTTTTAACTGGCCCAATTAAGACCAAAAAAAGAACCTGGATATACCAGGCTCTTTTTATTGGGTTAAGGTTAAATATGGGGTATGTTATTTAAATGTTGTGGTCGTGTTATCTGGAAGACGTTCTATCTGTAATTCAGCAATTTCTTCGTTTGTATTTTTCTTTTCGAACTGACTGTGATTGTCCATAGTGTGGTATGCAAGCGAAGAGGCTATAAAACAAACTAAATAAACAAGACTTTTTAATTTATAAGACATGATTCGGGGTTTTTGATTCTTCATCTAAGATAGCTATAGAATCACTTCAAAAAACGCGATTGTTGCCAAATTCTAGTTTCTTAATGTGAAACGTATTATTAATGTGGTTAAGCAAAATCGTTTATCGAACATATGTGAATTTCATCCGAATTGGCTTTTATTTTGGTATAAAGTTAGGGGTTGAATTGACCTTGATTTGGCATTAATTTTTCTAAATGTGTAACATTTTACCTTTAACTCAGTCTTATAAGTAGAGAATTTTCATTTTTCAATTTTCGAATTAGTCTATGAATAAAGCCAATGCAATGCATTGGCTTTATTTTGTTTAAGGATAATCTGCTCTTTTCACCGTCGTATGGGATAAATTCTATTATTAACAAAAAAATAACACCGAAAGTGCGAATTACTTGACCCCTAAATTTCATATAGAAATAATGCTCAGCTCTTAGGTATTTCATTCCCAAATTACAAAGTTGGCAATAATTCAATGGAACAATTGTGAAATTGGTTTTCAGACCCTCGCGAAACCCCTTAATCATTGGTGTTTAAAACAATAATCCTTATCAAACACTGTTATATCTTTGCTTAGAATTTAACCTTAAGTGTTATGAATAAAAAAACAATTTTACTTGGT
>CAZHJO010000525.1:0-2485 GCA_964532755.1 uncultured Maribacter sp.
AAGGACCCTCTGATTAACAGTCAGATGCTCTAACCAACTGAGCTAAGGAGGAGTATGTCTATTTTAACCCAACCCTTTTGTTTTGTCGGGCTCGCCCACCGTAGGGACGCCCTAGGCGCTGCAAAAGGAGGGTGCAAATATAAATGTTTTTTCAAATACGCCCAACAAAAAAGTGCATTCTCTATTTAAATAGCCATTTATACAAATCATTGCCATTTGCAAACAACAATAACGCTATTAAAATAAAGAAACCAATCATCTGCGCGGTTTCCAAAAACTTATCACTGGGTTTCCTGCCAGTGACTATTTCGTAAAGTAAAAATGTAACATGGCCGCCATCCAAAGCAGGGATCGGCAATATGTTCATAAAGGCCAAAATAATTGAAATGAACGCTGTGGCACTCCAAAAGGCTGACCAATCCCAACCTCCAGGAAATAAACCGCCGATCGCACCAAAACCTCCAACACCTTTATACGCACCAGTCTCAGGGTTGAAAATTTTCTTCATTTGTTTTACATAACCAGTTAAGGTGCTCACACCCTTGTCTATTCCGGCAGGAATGGATTCCAAAAAGGTATACTTTCTTGTCTCTATCCGTAAAAGACCCTGAGTCTCCATAGCATCAATAGTTAAACCTCCTAGCCTAACCCCGATAGTGGCAGAATCACTAATAACAATGGGTATTTGTTTCAAATCATTTTCATTTCGCCTTACGCTAAGCTCAATATTTTGACCCTTGTAATCTTCTAATATTGCTTCGGCCTGGTCAAAATAGCTGATCTTTTTATCGCCAATCGCTACAATTACATCATTCGTCATTAATCCCGAATCCTTATTACCGGATTCTGCCGGTATTTCTCCCACAATAAATGGAATCCTAGGACTTAGAAAGCGAGCCCTCTCCTCATTTTCTAAAAGTGTCGCAATAAAATCCACAGGGATTTCCTGTTCAATCGTATTTCCGTCTCTTTCTATGGTAATTGAATTTCCATTTATGATTTCCAAATAAACATCTCGGAACTTTTCAATTCGTTTCCCATCAACAGCTATAATTTGGTCGCCCGTTTGAATCCCGATCTTGTCCCCAATATTTTTTTCTGATACCCACACGCCATCCTTGAAGCTATCTGCCGCAATGAATTGGTCGCCATAGGCATATGCCAGTCCGATGTAGATTACAACGGCCAAAATAAAGTTGACCGTTACCCCACCCAACATAATTATTAAACGTTGCCATGCCGGTTTAGATCGAAATTCCCATTCCTTGGGTTCTTCTTTCATCGCTTCGGTATCCATGCTCTCATCGATCATCCCGGCTATTTTTACATAACCTCCCAATGGCAACCAGCCTATCCCATAAACCGTTTCACCAATTTTTTTCTTGAAAAGTGAAAACTTGATATCAAAAAACAAATAGAACTTTTCAACCCTTGTCCTGAATATTTTGGCTGGAATAAAATGCCCCAACTCGTGGAGCACTATTAAAAGAGAAAGACTTAAAAAGAATTGTATGGTCTTTATTAGTATGGGACTCATTTATATTTTCTAAAATTTAATGAATTACTCTTTGGTCCTTCTTTTACCTGCGATTTTCACATTTAACGCCCTTGTTATGTCTTTTCTTCGCATCGTAGCCACAGCTATGCTGCGAAAAAAAAGCCTTCACTAGACCACAAAAGCCTGAAATCTAGTTCCCAAACAAGAATCCAAGAGGAATTCAGCGCACAAAAGTACACTTTTACAGGGTCTTACAAAAAGAAACTGCTACAGCAGCATTCTTTTTATGAATTTTTTAGGAGCTAAGCGTTACAAATCTTTTGATAGCTGAAAAAGACTAACGTACCTTTGCAAAAATCTTATGCGTTCGTTTTTTAGCAAATACAAACTATTCGCCATTGTGTTTTCGATACTATCGATCATAATCCTGTTTTTGTTTTACAATGCGCTTCAGCCTAAGAAAACATTGGCCATTTACCAACCGTCTATGGTCAATACCGAGCTCGTTGACAGCACCTTACAACACGTAAAAAAATACCATACCATTGCCGATTTTTCATTGACCAACCAAAACGGTAGGACCATAACCCATGATTATTATAAGGACAAGATCTATATTGCCGATTTTTTCTTCACAACCTGCCCCACAATCTGTCCGATTATGACCAAGAATATGGCGGTAATCCAAGAGCAAATTATAAATGATCCCCACGTACTATTACTTTCCCATTCCGTGACCCCGGCTATTGATTCAGTGGCCCAACTTAAAAAATATGCCTTGGAAAAAGGGGTGGTCGATGCCAAATGGAACTTGGTTACGGGCGATAAAAAGCAGATATACGAACTTGCCCGAAAGTCGTATCTGGCAGTTAAGACCGATGGCGACGGCGGACCTTTTGATATGATCCATACCGAGAATTTTATCCTCGTTGACAAAGAACGAAGAATACGTGGTTTTTATGATGGAACCAAAACAGAGGAAATCGA
>CAZHJO010000526.1:0-2475 GCA_964532755.1 uncultured Maribacter sp.
GAGAATCAAGGAAAAGGAACTTCCGAATATATTGAAAACTAAAACAGATTTCCACCTTCGTGGAAATGCAAAATAGACTAATTATGAAAAAAATATATTACCTAAGTACCTGTGATACTTGCAAACGAATTTTAAAGGAATTACAACCCTTGGACGGTTTTGTGTTACAGGATATAAAGGCCGAAGCGATCACCAATGCCCAATTGAACGAAATGAAAAACCTAGCTGGTAGTTTTGAGGCACTGTTCAGCAAAAGGGCTAGATTATATAAAGAAAAAGGATTGGCCGCAAAGACGCTTTCCGAAGCGGATTTTGGAAAATTTATTTTAGAACACTACACTTTTTTAAAGCGTCCCGTCATTCTTTTCGAGGATAAAATATTTATAGGCAATAGTAAAAAAGTGATTGAATCGGCCAAAGAAACCATACACTCTTGAGCAAAAGAACCCTAGCCATTCTTGCCGCAATAGGGGCCACTAGTATTTATGGTCTTAACCATACCATTGCCAAAGGGGTAATGCCACACTATGTCGGTGCCTACGGCTTTGTGATGTTGCGGGTCATAGGTGCAGCGGCCTTGTTTTGGATAATTTCGATTTTAGGGCCCAAGGAAAAAATCGAGAATAAGGATTATCTGCGCATGCTTGTTTGTGCCATACTGGGCATGGGGGTCAATATGTTGGTTTTCTTTAAGGGCCTATCGCTTTCAACACCCATTAACAGTGCTGTTTTGATAACCACCACACCCATAATCGTTTTGATTATGTCGGCTCTATTGATCAAGGAAAAAATCACCCAAAAAAAAGTACTGGGTATTTTCATAGGACTGATCGGCGCTTTGGGCTTGATACTGTTTGGCTCCGAAATAAGACAGGATGCGCCCAATATTCCGCTTGGGAATTTCTTGATCCTGATGAATTCGGTCTTTTATGGCACCTATTTGATATTGGCTAAAATATTGATTTCAAAATACCACCCTTTCACTTTTATGAAATGGCTTTTTTCATTGGGAATCCTTATTTGCCTGCCTTTTGGATATCAAGAACTAACTGAAATAAAATGGGCACTTTTACCTTTTGATATTATTTGGCGCATTGCCTTTGTAATCATCGGTACTACTTTTTGCACCTATCTCTTCAATATTTATGCCCTCACACAATTAAAGGCTTCGACTTTGAGTGCTTTTATTTATGTGCAACCCATTCTTGGAATTCTTTTTGCCATTGCCATGGGAAAGGATACACTGACCACAATTAAACTTCTGGCAACGGCCATGGTGTTGTTTGGGGTATACATGTCCAGTAGAAGAACCCGTCGTTAAAATTGTCATTACTATGATTTTGTCATTCCTCGTACCTCGGAATGACAACTAAACTAATCATAAATCCTTAGGCCTCTTTGCATACTTGCGGGTATCTTCCTTGGTCAGAAAACGAAATCCTTCAGGCTTATCTTCCGGTGTAAATCGTGATAACAATTCACCTGACAACGGTGTGAGCTGTCTTGATTCCAGACCCATCCATGCGCCCATCATTTCGCAGTGCGCCACATTCTTACCCTTACCATCATAAAAATTATGGTGAAATTCAAAGAAACAGCCATCTTTACTTTGCCCCATTACTTCCAAAGATACTTTTATGGGCTTACCGGGAAAAACCTCCTTAAAATAGTACATGTGTTCATAAAAAACCACAGGTCCTATCCTGTTTTTGACCATCACTTCATGGCCAAAACCGAGTTCCAGTAAAAATGCCATACGAGTATGGCTCATAAAATTAATATAGGCCGAATTGGCCAAATGTCTATTGGCATCAACATCGCTCCAGCGAACTTCGAACTCTTTTATAAACATTGAACAAAATTTAATTTGGCAAAAATAGTATTTCTAATAGACTAAGGGATGGCCAAAATAATTTATTGAAACAGTAATACCAACACCAATTACTGGAAAATAATGTAAAAGGTGTAAATCAAGGAAAACTTTTTGGGATATTTCCGGTAAGTTTAGGAAAGCTCCACTTTCTTGCCAGCTTGGGCTGATTGATTGATCGCTTCCAACAAAACAATATCCTTCATCCCATCATCTCCTGGAACCAATACAGGTCTATTTTCCAAAATGGCCAAGGCATCATCATCCATTTGTCGTGCTTGTTGATTTTCAATATAGGTGTTCAACAAAGTACCGTCGCTAGCTTTTCCCTTAACCCCATTGTATGCTTGAAAAGGTTCTAGTTCATACCATCCGTTCGCACAATCTGCATGAAGAATATTTATATTTTGCGTTGCAGTGGTTTTTCCGTCTCCCTTAGCACCACTGGGAAAATCAAATTCAAAGATACTGGTCTCCGAAACCTCCTTAAAGACTTGGGGGCGGGTATTCTCATGATGTGCCATTACAGCGATAGGCTCTTCACCTAAGGGATATCTTATGGCATTTATACAGTATACCCCAACATCGTACAAAAGTCCCCCGCC
>CAZHJO010000527.1:0-2473 GCA_964532755.1 uncultured Maribacter sp.
AAGCGCTTGGTTCAATAGACAATTTGGGGCCACGGGGATTACCTATGAAATAGGTGATAAAACCCCTCGGGAATTTATAAGGAAAAAGGGAGAGGTATCAGCCCACGCCTTGATGGACTATTTTCTAAAATTTGACTAAACCTTCATTTTTTTTCAGAAAATTTGTGACAACTTGCGTCAAATGTGTACTAATTAAGTACATACCAATAATACACAATGGAAAATATTGCTACATACAACGAATTTAGAAAATGGCTGGTCAAATTTTATCAATGTGAACTAAAGATATTCAAACGAATATTGGGTTTAAAATAACAGGATTTCTATGGCATAATTCAATACTTAGTTGGTTATGATCATATAATAAATGGAAATAATAAAAAGTATAGCCAATTCAACAGCCAATAGCCGAATGGAACGATTTACATTCTTGAATTTTATGGCTGCTATCTTTGAATTAATATAGATCTGTTGTCCTAATTGATCAAACAACTCTACTTCATTTAAACTTATTTGATAAAAGGTTTTGGAGAATTCCTTTATGCTGCCATACTTGGAAATAACATCCTTAAAGAAAAAGATATTCTTATTGAATTTGCCTTCAATATGAGGCATGAAACACCGAATACTAAAATAGATTGAGGCTGCAGTAAAAATAAACCAAAGGGTCAATAACACATATAGGATAGGATGTTCCTCAGCTTGATCCATTACTAATTCGAGATTCTTATAAATTATATTGAATAAAATACCATAAAATGAAAGGATGAGACCTGCTTTTATTTCTGAAGCCCTTATCAGGGATGAAACATAGTTAATACTGCCCCAATAGTGATCAACCAACTCTTCTGTGTGGCCACCACTAATAGGAGGATTCCCAGGGGCTATTGACTTATCCTCATCCTTGCTTTTTTGTGAATGTTCCATAGATTTCAAATTTAATGACTTGATAGTTGTTTACTCTATAGGAATACCATCAACCGTTGAAAGATAATAAATACATTAGAATTCCCAGTTTTATTCCCACCCTTGATTATTTAAGGTCAAATGTCTTTAAACCCAATTTGTAGTATATTCCCTTAAATACTCTCGATAGGATAATTATTTAGGGCTATTGGGACATTCAAGGTAGTAATCCGTCCTTTTTCACTGCATTTTAATGCAAATACCCATTAGTTTACAGTTTATTACTAATTCAAAAACCTTATTATGAAAACAACCAACCAACTTTTATTTCTAATTACCATTTTGTCCCTATCCTTATGTAGTGTTTCCTATGGACAAACAACACATTTAATTACTTTGAACGTTGATGAGGAAGGAGCCTTTTCATTAAGTGCAGATCCCGATACCGAGGTCATAGACGATAGTTCGTTGGAAGCCTTCACTATTTTGGTTTTCGAAGATGATGAGGTCGAATGGGAAGGGAATGCCGATTCTGGTGCTATCGTGGATATAGAGAAAATAAAATTTCCTAGAAATGCCAGGCCATTTAAGACTAAAAACCTGGATGGAAAAAAGAATAACGGGAAAAAAAAGGCCAAAGGAAAAGTAGCAAAGGGCAAGAAAAACAAAACCTATAAATATGTGATTGATTTTACAGTAGACGGAGAACATTTTAGCATTGATCCCGGTCTTAAGGTCGGTCAATAATTTTAGATTCCATAATCTGATTTTATGCTGAAACACCGGTCATTTGTAAATACACTTATAAATTGCAGGCAAGTATTGCTATCATTGGGCTTTCTTTTAGCCACTGCTTTTATGCTCTATGGGCAGGACCAAGGTTTGGCTGATAGTCTGGAATTGGTCTATACACATGGGGAATTTGAGGAAAAAGATCGATTGCAATTGCTGAGTGATCTCGCTTTTAATCATCAGAATCCCGATAAATCATTACAATATAGTGAAGAACTTTTGCGCAGGGCACAAGCTGTGGATTCGATTCGATTTATCATATCGGGGTTTCTCCAAATAGGCAATGGTCATAAGTTTAAGGGTGATTTAAGCCGCGCTTTGGCCAGTTATCTCAAGGGTTTGGATATCGCAACCGAAGCTGAAAGAAAAAAAGAATTGGGGATGTTGTATGTCTCCATTGCCGGAGTCTACCAGGTAATGGGAAACAATAAAAACACCATTAGGTATTACAAAAATGCCCTCCCCATGCTTAAGGAAATCAATGATTCCCTGAACTACGCCAATGCCTTGGAAAATTTGGGGGATTATTACAATCTTGCTCTCGCCAAACCCGATTCAGCCTTACTCTTTTTTAAACGATCAGGATTGCTATTTGAGGCTCTTGATTCAAAAATTGGGATGGCCTATAATCTTGGTAATATGGGATTAGCATATGCCCAATTGGGGCAAAATACGATCGCCGAAAAGAATATAGGTGAGGCTATTGGTATCCTTGAAGGATTAGGCGATTATTACCCCATATGTGTATATCTCACCTATATGTCTGACATGTATC
>CAZHJO010000528.1:0-2470 GCA_964532755.1 uncultured Maribacter sp.
TTTGGAAAAGCGATTGGATTTCGCTTTAAAGGTGTTTCCAAAAAGCATTTCGGATCATCTCACCAAAAAGAAAATGTTCGGAGGGCTGGCCATAATGTATAAGGGCAAAATGACCGTTGGGATAGTTAAAAATGATTTAATGGTACGGGTATTGGGTAGTAAAATGAATGATGTTCTTAAGATGGAGGCCGTTAGACCCATGGATTTTACCAACAGACCAATGAAAGAGTTCATATATGTTGCCGAGAAAGGTTTTGAAACCGAGGAACAGCTCCAAAATTGGATCGAATTGGGAATTGAACATGCCCAAAACAAACTTCAAAATAATAAATAACAACAATTAAAATATTCATGCAATTATTCTATAATCCAAGATTAGACAACAGTGCATCCCAATTTGTTTTCAGCCCCGAGGAAAGCAATCATATAATAAAGGTATTACGCAAAAAAGAAGGAGATAGTTTATTGATTACCAATGGAAAAGGACATCTTTTCGAAGCTGAGATCATCCTAGCAGATGCAAAAAAATGTAAGGCCCAAATAACTTCGACTACAAAGCGCCACCGAAAAATGTATTGGTTTCATTTAGTCGTTGCGCCAACAAAAAGCAATGACCGATTTGAGTGGTTTTTGGAAAAGGCCACGGAAATTGGTGTAGACGAAATCACACCTATCATATGCGCACATTCCGAACGTAAAATTGTGAAACCCGAACGCATGCAAAAAGTTTTGCAATCAGCTATGAAACAGTCTATGCAAACCTATTTACCTAAGTTGAATCCTATTATGGGTTATACCGAATTCATGAATCAATCCCGAGAGGGACTACTATTCATTGCCCATTGTGATGAAGATGAAAAGTTAGAACTTAAAAGAAGGGTAGCTCCCGATAAGGATGTAACCATTCTTATTGGTCCCGAAGGGGACTTTTCGAGAACTGAAATAGAAAGTGCCTACGAAAAAGGCTTTCTACCGGTCTCATTGGGGCAAAATAGATTGCGCACAGAAACCGCTGCAATCGTTGCCTGTACGACAGTGAACTTAATAAATAACGGTTAAACGCCATATTACATACCAAGGAATGAGGTATTTGAAACTTATATTAACGGTCATTTTAATGGCTTATTTAAGTGCTGTACAATCCCAGGAGATAGCCATTCTTAAATACAAAGGCGGGGGCGATTGGTATGCTAATCCCACCGCCCTACCTAATTTAATACGATTTTGTAACGCGAATATTGGTACCAAAATAAAAGAACAACCAAGTACCGTTGAAGTAGGCGACATTAATATATTTCTATATCCCTATCTACATATGACTGGTCATGGCAATGTGGTTTTCTCCCAAAAAGAAGCACAAAATCTAAGAACGTATTTGCTTTCAGGTGGATTTTTACATATTGATGATAATTATGGCATGGAACCTTATTTGCGTAAAGAATTGGTGAAAGTTTTTCCCACTATTGAGTTGGAGGAGCTTGGGGCAGACCACCCTATTTTTAACCAGCACTTTAAATTTCTTGAAGGATTACCAAAAATTCATGAGCATGAAGGTCAAAGGCCACAAGCTTTAGGTATAACCCATGAAGGCAGACTACTTCTTTTATTTACGTATGAATCTGATTTAGGAGACGGTTGGGAGGACCCGTCAGTTCACAATGATCCTGAAGCGATCCGCACAAAAGCGTTACAAATGGGGGCAAATATCATATCTTATGCCTTTAAAAGTTAAGCAATGACATCAAAAACGATTTCAGACGGAATTCTAAGAGCTGTTGCAATTCTTGTAGGCATCGGCATATTATTGTTCTTTTTATATAAAATTCAATCGGTATTGGCTTATTTGACCATTGCTGTGATCGCATCGCTGTTAGGTAGGCCTATTGTAGTATTTTTCAGAAAAAGGTTAAAGTTCAATAATACCTTGGCAGTAATCGTGACCATGATATTGCTTATTGGTGTCGTTGCCGGTATTATTGCTCTATTTGTACCCTTGCTTGTTTCGCAGGGTCAGAACCTTTCACTCCTTAACATAGATGCTTTGCAGGCCAATGTAGAAAACCTATACCGACAGGTAACGGAGTATTTTGGGTTAAGTACTCTTGAAATTGAACAAGGAATTAAGGATTCCAAGATCTTGGCCAATCTAGACTTTGGATTTATTCCAAACTTTCTCAATTCGTTTGTCAGCGTTCTTGGTACATTGAGCATAGGTCTTTTTTCAGTCTTGTTCGTTACATTCTTCTTTTTGAAAGACAGTAAGCTATTTGAACAGGGTATAATGGTCTTTATTCCTGACAATAAAGAAAAACGACTTAAGAAATCGTTTAACACCATTAAGGATTTATTGTCAAGATACTTTATAGGTTTAGTCCTCCAAATTTTGATTTTATTCATCATTTATTCCATCGTGTTATTCATATTTGGGATAGAAAATGCAATTGTAATTGCCTTTCTTTGTGCCCTTTTG